>JBDLIQ010000026.1:0-37295 GCA_039714775.1 Bacteroidota bacterium | reverse complement strand
GTTCATTAAAAAAGGGCCATTGGTTAGATGGCCCTGAAATTATGAAAAAAAGAGGTGATTACCGACTTCCTGTGGCCCTGAAACCTCCCGCGATCTTTGCAGGTTTTGGATTCATAGCCATGACCGGCAGACCGGCAGGGTTGGAAATCAGGTACTGTTCAGGCGCTCCCAGCAAATAGTCAACCCAACGGATATCCCTGGTGGCCATCACCAGGATCAGGTCCGCATTATGCTCTTCTGCAGAACTGACGATCTCCTTTTTAAAACTTTCTTTGCCTTCCGAAGTAACAATTTCATAATCCACATCATGCCCTTTCAGGAATGATTCAATGTACTTGATGTTGGAGAGGGTTTTCCTGCGGAATCCCTTGTCCCTGGCTTTCGATTTTAAAATGATGAATTTAGCTCCAAAATTCCTGGCCAGGTAATAGATCCAGTTGGCTTTTTCCTTGTTTTCCCTCTTGAAATCAATGGGTAACAGGATGGTTTCTATCTTCTCTTTTGCCGGTTTATCCTGAACAACAAAGAAAGGTATTCTGGATGAAACCACCACCTTAAGGGCCTTACTGCCAAATAGTTTCTGAGCACCCTTCATTCCATGGGTTCCCATAATGATCATTTCTGCCTTAAGCTCAGCGGCGATACCAGCAATGGCTTTAAAGATGCTGCCATCAACCACTTCGGTGTGCGGCTTTATGCCATACTCCTTCCCAAGCTTGTTGGCAGAAGCATCCATCTCACCGCTCTTTGACCCGGCGTCAGCGGCATCGTGAACAACGTGCAGAAGGAGTATCTCCCTGTTCAGTGCTTTTGCAATATTTACAGCGTGCTGAAAAGCATTCTCAGCTACCTGTGAGAAATCCCACGGAACGATAATCGGCCTTTCTAACTTTTCCATAAATATTTTTATATTTTTGATTGTATCTATTATGCTACAACTGTAGCGCTGTTCGACAAGTTATGAATTTATTTTTCAAGTCATATAGGATTTGCTTGATTTTTTTTATGTTCATAGCCTGTGAACCCTGCTTCAACTGCGGAATAGCGCAGAATTCAGCCATCTACCCCACTCCCTGGACAGAGGAGATAAAACTCCCAGGGCACCTTGCTCACATACCAAACAATTCCTTCTACCTGGACGATTCAGGGCACCTTTTTCTCGGAAAAGAGAACGGACTTTCCATATTAAATGAAAGCAGCACTGCTCATATAGATATGGATGGCCCTGTATATGTAACCGGCAATGGTTCAGATACCCTTTTTTATGCAGGCCTGAACGATCTGGGTATGCTCCGGAAAGAGAACAGCGGGCAATTCAATGCCCGGTCGTACAGGGATCGCCTTTCAAAGAGTGACCGGAAATTTATCCCTACCCAACTGATCTATGCAGAACACTCCATCTTCATGAATTCGGATAAGGGTGTATACCAATTTAAAAACGGTCGTTTCGAGATATTTCCAAACCAGGGAGTGGAGAGCAGGCTATACATCATTGAGGAGGATCTCTATCTGAGGGTTTCAGGAAAAGGTCTTCTCAAATGGAGCGGTGATGGATTTCATGAAAAACCAGGAGAGACCCGTGCAGATGATCCAACCGGAGTCCCGGACCTGGTGGAGAGTCGCCCCGGTACTGTTTTTCTCGATTTTCTCAGCAGAGACGAGATGCTGGTTGTTTCGCCCGATCATGGACTCCAGGTTATAAACCGCCATGGCGTGACAATCAGCGCCATGGGGAACAGAGATGGATTCCCTGACAGGGATATTCTGCAGGCCATCACAACCAATGGCGATGCGTTGTGGATCCTTGGAGTCTACACGCTTCATAAAATCAACCATCCTTCATCTTTAAAGACTCTTCATACCGACCGCGAAATGGTTGGAAGGATTTTCACTTCGGCAGTTACCGGGCAAGGCATTGTACTCGGAACAAACCATGGTCTGTTTATGGCCGGACCCATTGAGGGAGTCGATGAAGCATGGAAAATCTACGCTGTTTCACAGGATGCCCCGGGTATTTATCACCTGATGGACAAGGCGGGCAACGTGGTTTTCAGTGCAGGATCCAATCACCTTTTAGCGATCACTGGCGTTCACTCAAAAGTTTTGGAATCGGGGAGATTCACCGGACTAAAAGCGATCCGGACCGACCTGGTCATTGCCTCTGGTGAAGAGGGGATCAGCCGGTATGAATTTAAGGATAGCAGCTGGAGTGCAACCATGATAGACCCGTCTCTTCTGTGCGCTCACACCTTTACCGGACACCTGGACAATCTGTTTTTCATTTGCAATAACGGGGCATTCCGGTTATCAGACAATTTTGAAGAGGTGATCCCCATACCGTTTCATCCGAAGGGCCTTCTTCTGAAACTGATCTCCATTGACAAAACCCTCTACCTGGTCACCGCCAACCAGCTCTACCGTTACGGGGAGGATCAGGAGACTTTTCTTCCGGTTAAGCAGGACGATGGGGAGATGATCCTGGCCGAATCAGGTTTAAAAAAGTACATCAGCTCCTTCCCGGTACTTCAAAACCTGGGAGAGATCATCGATATAAACATCAGGGACAGCATCCTCTATCTTACCGGAATGCATAAGGTTTCATTGTTTGACCTCTCTCTTCCGGATACATATGGCTCCGAAATTCCTGTAAGGATTGAACATAAGGGAGCATTCCGAAAAGCCAACTCAGCAGCATTTCATATTGCAGGATTGAAATTTCAGAATAATCCTGAACCCCAATTCCGGTACCGGCTGACACCTGAACACGATCAGTGGACACCCTGGAGCAGCGACAGGGAGATTAGGCTCGAACGCCTGAGGCGGGGAGACTACAGCCTCTTTGTTGAGGCAAGGGACCTGTATGGAAGGAGTTCTGAACCTGTGGAATTTGAGTTTGTTATCAGGCCCCCCTTCTTCAGGAGATGGTTTGCATATGCTATCTATCTGCTCACCTCCCTTGTTATCCTGTTCCTCATCCAGAAGCTGCGTCTGCTCGGAATGCAGAGAACCGAATCGAGGATATCAAAGCGCATGGAGTCAAAGCTTGACGATCTGAGAGCTGAAAAAGAGAAGTCAGACAGGCTGGTGGCAGAGATCCTGCCCAATAGAACAGCCGCCCAGATAAAATCCCAGGGCAAAGCCAAATGGGATAAGTATGAGAGGGCCACGGTTCTGTTTTCCGATATCCAGGGATTCACCAAGATCGCTGAAGAGATGAATCCCGAGAAACTGATCGATGAGCTGGATCAATTCTTTTTCCATTTTGATTCGGTGGTTGAGAAATACAACATCGAAAAGATCAAAACCATCGGTGATGCATACATGGCAGCAGGTGGTATCCCGGAAAAAAACTCGACCAACCCTGTGGAGATGGTTCTTGCAGCCCTTGAAATGCAAGCCTACATGCAACATCTGAAATCATCCAAAGTCGATATCTGGGATCTGCGCATCGGGATCCATACCGGACCGGTTATTGCCGGTGTGGTCGGACATAAAAAGAAGTCCTACGACATCTGGGGAGATACGGTGAATACCGCCTCCCGGATGGAGTCATCCGGCACACCCGGAAAAGTGAATATTTCAGGGATCACCTATGGGATGGTCAAAGAGTATTTCATCTGCGAATACAGGGGTAAGCTGCCTGTAAAATACAAAGGGAATATCGATATGTACTACGTAACCGGACTGCGTCCCGAGCTATCGGTCGATCTGAAAGGGATCCCCAACAAACGGTTCTTCATTAAACTTCAGCTGCTCAGGCTGGGTGACCTGGAGGAGAAGGTATTTGGCACCCTCTTGTCTGAGCTGCCTTCAACCCTTCACTTTTACTGTATTGAATATGCACGGAAAGTATACAACCAGTCATTCCTGCTTTGCAGAGCGGAGGAGATTGAGCAGGATGAAAGACTGCTGGTACGAACGGCGGCCCTGCTGCTCTACACCGGACTCGCACAGACATTCTTCAACTATGAGAACCGCTCTGCGGTCATCGCCAGGGAGATCCTTCCCGGTTTCAAATATTCCGACTCACAGGTTGACCGGATATGCAACCTGATCCTTGCTACAAAACAACCTTTCCAGCCAAATAACCAGCTGGAGAAGATCCTGATCGATGCTAAAATGGAGTATCTGGGACGGCCCGACTACACATCACGGCTCAAAGATCAGTACCAGGAGTTCAAAGAGGCCGGTTCAAATATCAATGGTCCGCAATTTAAGAAACAGCAGCTTGAGTTTCTTTACGAATTTGAATTCTTCACCGTTGCCGCAAGGAGGCTCCGGGAGGTCCCGGGGAAGGATCAGATGACCAACCTCGAACAGGAAAGGTGGATCTAAAACATCCTTCTATAACATGATTTTTGCTATTGTTGCTCAGGATTCGAATGTCTATTTTTGATTCCATATTCACTCACTAACTGACAACCATATGGATCTCGACTGGAAAAATCTCGGTTTTAATATCATGAAGACGGATTACAATGTAAGAAGTCTGTTCCGCGACGAAAAATGGGGCGACCTGGAGGTCTCGACCGATGACAGCATCCCAATCCATATAGGCGCCACCTGCCTTCACTACGGACAAGAGTCGTTTGAAGGGCTGAAAGCCTACACGGGAGCTGATGGCAAGATCAGGCTTTTTCGGCATGAAGAGAATGCAAAGCGTATGCAAATCTCGGCCCGGGGAATCCTCCTGGCCGAACCTCCTGTATCTCTCTTTATGGAAGCCGTTGAAAAGGTGGTAATGCTGAATAAAAAATTTGTGCCACCGCACGGAACAGGTGCCTCTCTGTACATTCGACCGCTACTGATCGGAACCGGACCCGAGGTGGGTGTCAGACCCGCCAGGGAGTTTACATTCCTTGTATTTGTAATGCCGGTGGGGCCCTATTTTAAATCAGGATTCAAACCTGTAAATATGATGGTGTGCAGGGACCATGACCGGGCCGCTCCCCTGGGTACGGGCCACCTGAAAGTTGGTGGGAACTATGCCGCCAGCATGAGCTCGGTTTTCGAGGCCCATGAAAAAGGATTTGCCTCCGCCATGTACCTGGATGCAAAGGAGAAGAGGTACATCGATGAGTGTGGCCCCGCCAACTTTTTCGGGATCAAAAAGAACACCTACATCACGCCAAAATCCAATTCCATACTTCCATCCATTACCAACAGGAGTCTCCAGACACTTGCAAAAAGCCTTGGGATGAAGGTGGAGGAACGACCGGTCCCGCTGGAAGAGCTATCCGAATTTGAAGAGGCTGGTGCATGCGGCACTGCAGCAGTGATTACGCCGATACACAAGGTGGTCGATCCGGAAACGGAGATGAGCTACTCTTTCGGGAATGCCGACAGACCCGGACCCATCCTTACCAAACTATATGAGACCCTGACAGGCATTCAAAACGGCGACTTAGAAGATCAATTCGGCTGGACCAAAATTCTTGATTAAATTCCTATCTTTGACCCAGCCATTTTTAAGGCTATGTCGAAGAAGGAAAAAAGGACATATTCCCGGAGGATCCGTAGTTCTGTGATCACTTCCATTATCAGCATTTCCCTGGTACTGTTGTTGCTGGGACTGGTTGGCCTTTTGCTTGTCAACGGGCGCAACATCCGAAAGCAGGTAATGGAGAGTATCGGTTTCAATGTAATCCTGAAAGAGAACATCAAAGAGGCAGATATCTACCAACTTAAGAAAATTCTCGATGCCAGAGAATACATCCTCTCCACCGATTACATTACCAAAGAGGAGGCTGCTCTGCAGACAGAACAAATGCTCGGAGAGGATTTCATCAGGTTTTTAGGGTACAATCCCCTACCCCCTTCCATCAGGGTGAGACTACATCAGCCCTGGACAAATCCCGATTCGGTGATGCTCATCGAACAGGACCTGTTGCAATACGACTCCATCGAGGAGGTCTACTATAAAAAGTCCCTGCTGTATGCGGTCAATGAAAACATCAGGCAAATCTCTCTGGTGATCTTCGGATTTTCGATTCTGCTGACACTGATCTCAGTTACACTGATCAACAACACCATCAGGCTATCCATATACTCCAAACGGTTTGTAATCAATACCATGCAACTGGTGGGAGCCAACAGGAGCTTTATTCGCAGACCGTTCCTCTACCGTGGGGCAGCCAGTGGTTTTACTGCAAGCCTGATCGCACTCTCCCTTCTGTTAAGCCTGGTTTTTCTGCTGCAGAAGGAGTTTGAAGGAGTGATCTCAATCAAAGATTATGACATGCTGGCCATGCTGGCCATCGGTGTGATTCTGACCGGAATGCTGATCATCTGGATCTCCACCTTTTTTGCAGTCAATAAGTACCTGAACATTAAGACCGATAAGCTTTATTAAAATATTGCCCTATATGAAAAAGAACACAGGCAAAGAAAATTTCGCACTTGGAAAGGAGAACTACATCCTGCTGGTGATCGGATTTGCCATCATCATCCTTGGTTTTATCCTGATGATGGGAGGTAAATCGCAAGATCCCAACGTGTTTAACGAAGAGGAGATCTTCAGTTTTCGTCGCATTACCCTGGCACCGGTGGTGGTCCTCGCAGGTTTTATTTTCGAAATATGGGCCATCATGAAGAGGCCCAAATCTTCTGAGCCAAACGACTAAATCCCTGAATCTTAATGACCTGGATTGAAGCATTGATCCTTGGAATTGTCCAGGGACTTACTGAATTTTTGCCCGTAAGCAGCAGCGGACACCTTGAGATTGGAAAGGTACTGCTGAACGTTGAAGTGAAAGAGGACCTCTCTTTCACCATTCTGGTTCATTTTGCCACCGTTCTGAGTACCATCACCGTATTTTTCAGGGAGATCAGGGATCTGAGCCGTGGCCTGTTCGCTTTCAGATGGAACAACGAGACGCGGTATGTAGCAAATATCCTTGTTTCAATGATTCCTGTCCTGGTTGTAGGGTTCCTGTTCAGGGAAGAGGTGGAATCTCTCTTTTCGGGCAACCTGGCCCTCGTGGGAGGTGCCCTGCTTGTGACTGCGGCACTGCTTGTCTCCACCCAACTGGTGAAGAGCGGGACAAAAAAGATACCCCTGCCCGATGCATTCATCATGGGGATCGCCCAGGCTGTAGCGGTGATTCCGGGAATATCACGTTCGGGGGCAACCATCTCTGCCGGACTGTTGCTTAAGAACGACCGTGGTGAAGTGGCAAGGTTTTCATTCCTGATGGTACTGATTCCCATTATAGGGGCGGCCCTGCTTGATATTCTCTCTTTCTCCTCTTCAACCGGAGAACCAGCGGTTTCAACAGGTGCACTTATCATTGGTTTTCTGGCTGCTTATGGTTCAGGGTACCTGGCCTGCAGCTGGATGATCCGGCTTGTAAAAAAAGGCAATCTCTACTGGTTCGCCCTTTACTGTGCCCTGGTTGGTATTGTCTCAATCATATTTGCCTGACGTTATGGAGTACACCAATCCTGAAACATACCTGGAAGGAGCTCTTCTCCTGATTGACAAACCGCTGACCTGGACCTCATTTGATGTGGTCAACAAGGTAAGGATGTCATTAAAACACCAACTGGGTATCAAGAAGATCAAAGTGGGCCATGCAGGCACCCTGGATCCGCTGGCAACCGGACTGGTAATTATCTGTACCGGAAAAGCCACCAAGCAGATCAGTCAGTACCAGGAGCTGGAGAAGGCATATGATGCAGATATCAGGCTGGGGGCCACCACCCCCTCTTTTGACCTGGAAACAGAGGTAGATAATACATTCCCCTGGGAGCATATTACCTGTGGAATGATTGACAATGCCCTGGAGAAATATACCGGACCACAGGAACAAATGCCCCCGATCTACTCGGCAAAAAGCGTAGATGGAAAGAGGGCTTATGAAATGGCCAGAAGAGGAGAGGAGGTTGTACTTCGAAAGCAGCATATCACCATTCGCAACATGGAGATGGCCTCTTTTAATCCTCCCGATCTAACCATCCATGTCGAGTGCAGTAAAGGGACTTACATCAGGTCACTTGCCAGGGACCTGGGCAGTGAACTGGGTTCAGGGGGCCATCTGACTGGTCTCAGGAGAACCAGGATCGGTCCCCATGAGGTTTCCGAGGCTATTTCTCCCGATAAGTTTGTAGAAAATCTTAAACTTTTGTAACAAATTTGTGTTTTCTACGTATAACGAGGCTCGCAAATAAGTAATAAATATATTTTTCTAATGAAATTATCCCAATACAAATTCGATTTACCCCCAAAGTTAGTTGCCAAATTCCCTGCAAAAAACCGCGATGAATCACGGTTGATGATTCTCGACAGGAAAACTGAAAAAATCGAGCACAAGACTTTTAAAGAGATTATCAATTATTTTGATAATCAGGATGTGATGGTCTTCAATGATACCAAAGTATTTCCTGCAAGGCTATACGGAAACAAAGAAAAAACCGGGGCCGAAATTGAGGTTTTTCTGCTTCGTGAACTCAACAGGGAACAGAGGTTGTGGGATGTTCTGGTCGATCCGGCCAGGAAAATCAGGATTGGGAATAAGCTCTACTTCGGCGATGAAGATATGCTTGTTGCCGAAGTCATCGACAATACAACCTCTCGCGGACGTACGCTCAGGTTCCTTTATGACGGGGAGTACGACGATTTTAAGAAGACACTTTTTGAATTGGGAGAAACCCCCCTTCCCAAATTCATCGAACGGAAAGTTGAACCGGAAGACAAGGAGAGGTACCAGACTGTTTATGCCAAACATGAAGGGGCCGTCGCTGCCCCCACGGCAGGTATGCATTTTAGCCGGGAACTGCTTAAGCGACTGGAAATCAAGGGGGTCGATTTTTCATACATCACACTGCACGTGGGGCTTGGTAATTTCCGTAACGTTGATGTGGAGGACCTGACAAAGCATAAAATGGATTCTGAAAGGATCATGATCACCGAAGAGGCTGTTCGGCTTGTAAATGCAGCCAAGGAGAGACGGCAGAATGTCTGCGCCGTTGGAACCACAGTGATGCGAACCCTTGAAAGCTCCGTTTCCACAGATGGTTTTCTGAAAGAGTTTGATGGCTGGACCAATAAATTCATTTTTCCACCTTACGAATTCAACGTTCCCAACAGGATGGTTTCCAATTTTCATCTTCCATATTCAACCCTGATGATGATGGTCTCTGCCTTTGCCGGATATGATTTGCTTCTGGATGCTTACCAGGTAGCGATTAAGGAGGGGTATCAATTTGGAACTTACGGAGACGCCATGCTGATCCTGTAACGACAGCATCATGCCGATCCTCAATTCCATTATCTCCTGGGTAAATGTGAAGAGGCTTCACCAGGTAGACCTGTTCAAAAAATATCCATTCGATGTTCAGCAGGAGGTATTTACCAGGCTTGTGGACCAGGCATCAAGGACCACCTGGGGGATTCAGTACGGCTACGATTCCATATACTCCATTGAGGAGTACCAGCGGCGGGTTCCGATCAGTACCTACGATGATGTCAAACCCTACATCAACCGGTTGCGGGAAGGAGAACAGAACCTTCTCTGGCCCACCGAAATCAAATGGTTTGCAAAATCATCAGGCACAACCTCCGATAAAAGTAAATTTATCCCGGTAAGCAACGAGGCCCTTGAAGATTGCCATTTCAGGGGAGGCAAGGATGTGATGGCCTTCTACACCAGGGAACATCCCGATAGTGGAATCTACAAAGGAAAAACCCTGACCCTGGGAGGAAGTGCCGAGGTGAACAAATTCAGCAACGAATCTTATTTCGGGGATCTTTCTGCGGTGATCATCGAGAACCTTCCTTTCTGGGCACAGTTTATCAGGACCCCCGCTGCAGAGATCGCCCTGATTCCTGATTTCGAGGAGAAACTGGAAAGAATTGTTCAGCATACGATTAATGAAAATGTAACCGGCATTGCAGGAGTTCCCTCATGGAACCTGGTTCTGCTCAGGGCCATTCTGGATCATACCGGGAAGAAGAACATCCTTGAAGTTTGGCCCAATCTGGAGCTCTTTACCCATGGAGGAATCAGCTTTACTCCCTATCGCGAGCAGTATAAAAAACTGATCCCCTCGGATAAAATGAACTACCTGGAAACCTACAATGCCTCTGAAGGCTTTTTCGGGATTCAAGATGATCTGAACAGTGATGATATGCTCCTGATGCTCGACCTGGGTGTTTTTTATGAGTTCATCCCGGTGGAGAGGCTGGATGATAGCAATCCTCCTGTATACACTGTAAAAGATGTTGAAAAAGGGGTCAACTACGCCATGATCATCACAACCAACGGAGGTCTCTGGAGGTATATGATAGGAGATACCATTCTGTTTACATCACTCTCTCCCCATAAGATAAAAATCTCCGGAAGGACCAAATACTATATCAATGCATTTGGGGAAGAGGTGATTGAGGACAATGCCGAAAAAGCGCTGATGGAAGCGTGTAAACAGACAGGTGCCTCCATCAAAGAGTATACAGCCGGACCGCTCTTTATGAGTACTGATTCCAAAGGGGCACATCAGTGGATGATCGAATTTCACACACAACCCGATAGCCTGGAAAGATTCACCAGGATACTGGACATAACCCTGTGTAACCTGAACTCCGATTACGAAGCGAAAAGAGAAAAGGACATTACCCTGAAAGAACCCCGGGTCACCTCCCTGGAGCCCGGAACATTCTACAGGTGGATGGAGAAACGGGGGAAGCTGGGGGGGCAGAATAAAATTCCACGGCTGGCCAACGACCGAAAATATTTAGATGAACTCCAGGACATTTTAACCGGATAAAAGTTACTATCTTAGATTCGGATTGACCACTTAAATCATTGAACATGCATGTAGCTATTGCCGGTAACATCGGCTCTGGTAAAACTACCCTGACCAGCCTGTTGGCTAAAAACTATAGATGGGAAGCCCATTACGAAGATGTAGATGACAATCCCTACCTCAACGATTTTTACCAGGACATGCAGCGATGGTCATTCAACCTGCAGATTTACTTCCTGAACAGCCGCTTCAGTCAGATCGTAAAGATCAGGCAGTCGGGTAAGAAAATCATCCAGGACCGGACCATCTATGAGGATGCCTTCATCTTCGCACCGAATCTCCACAGCATGGGCCTGATGAGTACCCGCGATTTCGAAAACTACTTTGCCCTGTTCAACCTGATGAGTTCGCTTATCGAACCTCCCGACCTGTTGATCTACCTTCGTGCCTCCATTCCCACACTGGTAGAGCAGATCCAGCAAAGGGGCCGGAAATATGAAAACAACATCAGGCTCGATTACCTGAAGCACCTCAATGAGCGGTACGAAGCGTGGGTGGAGACCTATAACCTGGGCAAGATGCTTATTGTGGATGTGGACAACGTCAACTTCCGTGACAAACCCGAAGACCTGAGCACCATCATCGACAAGATCAACGCGCAGATTCACGGGCTTTTTTAACCACCTCAGGTTATTGTTCTCCTCTCTGTTTTTGGCTTCGCCAAAAAAAGGTTCGGCGCCCAATAACCATTCGTTGTACCAAAAAAAAGCGGTAGTCTCTCTGTACCTCTCCGTCGCGGCGGATCACTAAGTTTCGTCGCTTAACCTGCTTTCGGCAGCTGTAGGCTTCGGAGTCCAGCATCCCGTCGATTATGAAAGTCCGGCGCCCAACATTTACTGGTTCATAAAAAAACCGCGGCAGATGTCGCGGTTTTCTTATCGGTACTTTAAACCCTGATCTTACTGGTCTGATCCTTCCTCTACGAGCGGGACGAAAACCACATCGACGATGTTTGGCTTCTTGTAGAAGGCCTTCATCACTTTCTTCACATCTTTGGTGGTCAGGTTCTTCAGGATCTCTTCATAGTTGGCCGGATCATCAAAGTTGATACCATGCACATAGTAATTATAGAGTGTATTCAGATAATAGGAGTTGTGCTCCTTACTCTGCTCCCGCTTCTTCAGCTTGTTCTTCACGGTTTTGGAAAGATCCTCTTCGGAAGGTCCCTCCTTGGCAAGCTTCTCCAGCTCCTGGAATACTTTGGCTTTCAGATCACCGGCCCTTTCAGGATCACAGTCGAACTTGATTGTCATGTTCGCTTTTTCAACTGGCCAGCGGCTCAATCCGGTTCTTACACCCACTCCATAGGTGCCTCCCTCCTCTTCCCTGATCGACTCAATGAAACGTAAATCCAGAATACCTTCAATAACACCCATAACCACACTGTTGTATGGATTGTACTTCATAGAGTGATTGAGGACCATATTCACATTGGCCTTGGGGGTCTCCAGCGACAAAGCAATCTCCTTTTCAACCACACCCTGCGGCTCCCGAACCTTCCGGTCTATCCACATCTCCTCCCGGTTCAGGTCCGTAATGGCCCCGATGTACCTCTGTGAAAGCTCCTTTGCCACCTCTTCCTCAATATTCCCTACGATGACAAAAAAGAAATCACTTGCGTCGGTGAAACGGTCACGGTAAACCTCTTCAATCTTCTCCAGCTCGATATCATCCAGGAACTCCATGTCAAGTACCCGTGCCCGGGGATGGTGATCGGTAAGGATCAGGTTGAGTGAATCTCCCATGATCTTCTGTGGATTGTTCCCCATATTCTTCACAAATCCCTGGTACCTTGCAATGATGGCATCATGTGCGTCCGTATCAAACCTGGGCTGGTTGAATGAGAGATACAACAGCTGCATCATGATCTCCATATCCTTGGGGGTCGATTTACCGCTGACTCCTTCAGAGAGGCCTCTCAGTTGCAGATCCAGAGAGACATTCTTGCCGGTCAGCATTTTCTGCAAAGTGGTCACATCAAAGTCACCCACCCCATAGAAGTTTATCAGCGAAGTAAGCATATCTGTAGAAGGAACATACCCATCACCATATAGGGATGCTCCCCCCACACTATAACCGCGGATCTGAACCTGATCCTTCTCATGGTCAGCATGCCTGAAAATAACCCTTGCCCCATTCTCCAGGGTCCACTCCACTGCATCAAATACTTCAACTGTATTGGTCGAAACCACAGGAACAGCAGCAAGCTCTTCGGAGACAAGTGATGTGGCCAGCTCCTCCTCTTCATAAGGTGCTATCTCAGCAGCAGCTACCTGTTCAAAAACAGCAAAAGCTTCAGCCTCGCTCAGGTGCAGATGCTCCTCCCCTTCCGGGCCCTGGATCACGAGGGTCTGGTTCTGATCAGTAATCCACGCTTGCAGCCTTGCATTAAAATCTTCCGGGGTAATGCTGGGCAACAGGGCCTGTACCAGCATATAGCCGGTCTCTGCCGAGAGATAAGCATAACCATCCAGGTAGTTGTCAATATAATCGTTGATGTACTCATCATTGTGGATCTTATCCCGCTCATTATAGTACTTCTCCCATTGGGAAAGAACTTCGGACTTGGCCCTGTCCAGTTCACCCTGGGTGAAACCATATCTTTTTACCCTCTCAAGCTCAGTCATCAAGGCTGTTAGCCCCAATGCCTCCTGGTTGGGTTTGGGAGATAGAGAGAGCGCGAGCACTTCATAACCCCTTTGAAAATCGGAATAGCCAATATCTCCCCATATGAAAGGGGGATCTCCCGCCTGGACCAACTCACTGATTCGTTGACTCATCATCTGACCGAACAGCTGATGGATATAGTCCTCCCTGTGGTCCATCAGACTCTCCGGACCGGTGGATGATTTTCTGTGGCGAATCAGGTAAGTGATGCTTGTACGGGAGGCCTCCTTGTCAGTAACAAGTCCGAAAACAGGATCCTCGTTGTCAGCAATTTCATAAAAGGGGCGCTCCGATGGATTTTCAACGGCAGGTATTTTTGAAAACAGATCCACCACTTTCTCTTCCATTTCGGCTGCGTCAAAATCACCAACCATGGCAATAGCCTGCAGGTCGGTTCGATACCATTTATGATAAAAATCCCTCAGGGCATCATACTCGAAGTTTTCGATTACATCCAGGCTTCCAATCACATCCCGTTCCACATATTTTGAATTGGGGAAAAAATAGGGCATTGCCCCCTGCATCAACCTCCACTGGGCAGTCCTGCGGGTTCTCCACTCCTCTTTGATCACACCCCTTTCAGCATCGATCTCCTCCTCGGTCAGCAGCAGGTAGTTGGACCAGTCGTTCAGGACCAGCAGACAGGTATCCAGAAGCCCCGGCCTGTTCACAGGCACATCCGACAGGTTATACACGGTCTGGTTATGTGCGGTGTATGCGTTAATATTCTCACCAAATGCAACTCCATGATTCTGCAGGGTATTGAGAATTCCTTTTTCAGGAAAATGCTCAGTCCCGTTAAAGGCCATGTGCTCCAGGAAGTGGGCCAGTCCGTTCTGGTGGTCCTCCTCAAGCAGCGCCCCCACATTCTGTATCATATAAAACGAAGCCCGCTCTTTTGGCTCCTGGTTGGCCTTGATATAATAGGTCATTCCGTTTTCGAGCACTCCATGACGTACTGTTTCATCATTGGGCAGTGGTGCCATGGGATCCATCTGTGCAAAAGAGAGCTGACCGATGGCTGCCAGCATGAATATTGAAATAAACAATTGAATACGTTTCATAATCAATGATTTTAAGATTTCTGAATCCCGAAATTACACATTTTGAAACAATGCCAAGGCACTCAGGAGATTGAATTTATGTTAAAAGAGATGTCACTTAACATACATTAACATATAAACTGGTGATTGGTGATTGGTGAGGGTGACTGGTGACTGGTGAGGGTGAAAAAAAAAGGATGTCTTTGTTGAGACACCCCTTTTTTTGCTCCTCAGGTAGGACTTGAACCTACGACCTACGGATTAACAGTCCGCCGCTCTAACCAACTGAGCTACTGAGGAATTTTCCCGGTCATTGAACCGGTGCTAAATAAGCGGTGCAAAAATAGTAGCTTTTCGTCAATAAAACAATACATTTCACAAAAAACCTGGTTCTTCTGTTTTTAACTGAACATCAATCTACAGTGAATAGTTTATATTTGCATCTGCTGAATTAAACTCTGAAGACTATGGCAAAGGTATTGGGAATAGGGAATGCACTTGTGGACATCATCACCAGGCTCGGGAATGATGAGATCCTGGAGGGATTTGGATTGCCCAAAGGAAGCATGACCCTTGTGGATCTGGATACTTCAAATTACATTCATTCAGAAACGGCCGGTCTGCCAAAAACAAAAGCCTCCGGTGGTTCGGCAGCCAACACCATTCACGGCCTGGCACACCTGGGCGTTGAGGTTGGTTTTGTTGGCTCGGTGGGTGATGATGAGATGGGCAGCTTTTTCAAAAAAGACATGATGGTCAATAAGATCAACCCCATCCTCTTTCGCACCATGAATGAAACGGGAAGGGCTATAGCATTGATCTCACAGGATACCGAACGAACATTTGCCACCTACCTGGGAGCCGCCGTTGACCTGTCTGCTGATGATATCAGCCATGACCTGTTCGAAGGATATGACTATTTCTACATTGAAGGATACCTGGTGCAGGACAGGCCCATGATCGAAAAAGCGATGCGGCTTGCTTCAAATGCCAATCTGAAGGTCTGTCTCGACCTGGCCAGCTATAACATTGTAGAAGAGAACAAAGCGCTCTTCATGGAACTGATCAAAAAACATGTTGATATTCTGTTTGCCAACGAGGAGGAGATCAAGGCCCTGAGCGGAAAAACACCCGAAGAGGGAGCCATGGATATCCATAAACAGGTTGACATGGTCGTCATTAAGATGGGCGGTGAAGGATCTTTCTGCATCAGCGGCGGAGAGATGGTCAGGATCGGGGTCAGGCCGGCTAATCCGGTCGATACCACAGGTGCAGGTGACCTCTATGCTTCCGGCTTTATCTATGGACATATGAAAGGACTCTCCCCCGAAACCTGTGGCAAAATGGGCGCCGTGCTTTCCGGCCGGGTCATCGAGCAGATCGGTGCTAAAATGGATGAATCCACCTGGGAGACCCTTCGCAGGGAGATCAATACCCTGGAAACCCAATAACATTTCTCTACAATTAGCCTGATTCTGGATAAATTCCAGAAAATATTTCACTTTTTTACTACTATGTATTGCATAGTATTATTTTTTTTCCATATCTTTGTTATGAATTGTTGCTTGTATTAACATCTATTGTGACATACATAGTATTATAGTTTTTAATTCACCGCATTAAAGAGATAACCTATGAAGATTGAAAACGCCAAAGCACAGATGCGGAAAGGTATACTGGAGTACTGTACCCTCTCTATACTAAAAAAGCGGGATCTGTATACTTCAGATATTATCAAAGCGCTGAAAGAGAACGATCTGATCGTTGTCGAAGGAACACTCTATCCCCTGTTAACAAGGCAAAAGAACGCGGGTCTGTTGAATTACCGCTGGGAAGAGAGCACCCAGGGTCCGCCACGCAAGTATTATGCACTTACCGAGATCGGCAAAGCCTACCTGAAGGAGCTGGACAGCTCCTGGGATACCCTGATCAAATCTGTACAATCCATCAAGAACTATAAATAAGCCATATACCATGAAAAAAGCGATAAAAATCAACCTGAGCGGTATCATCTTTCACATCGATGATGATGCATATGAAAAGCTGAAGTCCTACCTGGACACCATCAGCAGCCACTTCTCCAACCAACAGGAGAGTAAAGAGGTCGTTGACGACATTGAATCCAGGATTGCTGAACTTTTCCAGGAGCGTATCACCTCCGAAAACCAGGTGATCACCCTGGCCATTGTAAACGAAGTGATTGATATCATGGGAAATCCGGAGGATATCGCAGATTCGGGCGAGGAGGGTGAGGATAACACATCTTTCCATGAATCCTATTCAGCCGGCAAACGGCTCTACCGCGATCCCGATAATTCAGTTATCGGGGGAGTTTGTGGCGGACTGGGGGCTTACTTCGCAGTGGACCCAATCATTTTCAGACTGCTATTCGTGGTCTTCTTCTTTGCAGGAGGAGCCTCCATCCCGGTCTATCTGATCCTCTGGATCGTGCTCCCGAAGGCAGAAACTGCAGCACAGAAACTGGAGATGAGGGGAGAGAAGGTGAATGTCTCCAACCTGGAAAAAAAAATTCGTGAAGAGTACGAAAACGTAAAGGAGAACGTCAAAGAGAATGTCTCAAGGGCAAAAAGCTCCGACACCTATAAAAAAGCAGAGAGTGGGGCCTCGGATTTTTTCGAAGTTCTGGGAAAAATTCTTCTGATGTTCATTAAGGTTATCTTAATCATCATTGGTATCAGCTTTGTCATTGCCGGTATCGGGATTCTGATCGGATTAATCACCCTTCCTTTTGTTGGAATACACATGTTTCCGTTCGGATCTTACAATTTTTCCCTGGGTGATCTTCTTATCCCTTTCACTGACCCCCTCTCAGTTACCCTTCTTACCATTGCGGTTACCCTGTTGATCCTGATCCCCGTTGCAGCAATGATCTACGGACTTGTAAAAATCATTTTTAACCTGAAGAGCGGAAACCGGGGACTGGGCGCCGGAGCACTGGTCCTCTGGCTGGTTGCGCTCTTTACCATCATTGGGATTGTAGCATTTGAAAGCAACAACTATTCAGATTTCGGGCGTGACAGCATCTCGCAGGAGCTGGATATCGATTCCGACACCCTCTATATTGAACTGAATACTAAACAGGAAGCATACCTGGAGGATGAATCGATCATTGATCTGGACAACCGGTGGTTCCTGCTTGAGGATGCGGAGGCCTTCTATGGAAAAGTCAACATTGATATAGAGAAAGCCGGTGAGGAGAGGTTCATTCTCGATGTTGAAAAAGAGTCGAAAGGGAGGAATTGGGACCACGCCAGGGAGAATGCGGACAACATCGATTACAGCTTCCGTACCAGTGGCAACAGGCTGATCCTTGATCCCTACTTCTCAGTGGAACTGGATCACAAGTGGAGATTTCCACGGGTAGAAACCACCCTGCGCATTCCGGAAGGAAAAGTAGTTGTCCTTGATCGTGAAACAAGGGATTACCTGGATGGGATCCACAACGTTGACCGGCTTTCCGATTGGAACATGGCAGGAAAAACCTGGAAAATGACCAGAGAAGGGCTTGAATTAGTTGCAGAATAATCTAAATATTTCGTATATTTGCACCCCGGTTTTCGTAACCATGATTGACCCGTGGTGTAATTGGCAACACGTCTGATTTTGGTTCAGAAGAGTCCAGGTTCGAGCCCTGGCGGGTCAACAAAGCAAATTTCAGAGCCCTTCTAGCACAGGATGTTGGAAGGGTTTTTTCTGTAGCAGTGTTGCTGATTTGTTGTTTTTTACTAGTTTTAGCCCACCACCAAACCCAACATCTATATGAAACAGTTCGTAACCCTCGTTGTACTTTTTTGCATATCCGCAAACCTTTTTTCACAAAATAACCATCCTGAGTCGGATAATAGTTATACAGGCGACTTTTCACAAACAATCCTTACCGGAGAGGCGGAAAAGAGAAACAGCATCACCATCGGTATTCTTCAGGGAGGAGGCTCGATAGTCGGAGCCGACTTTGAATTCCTGGTATCCAACCACGTGGGATTGCAGATTGGGGGCGGATTTATTGGCTTTGGTGGTGGAATAAACTACCATTTTAAGCCTTCCATTCGCAGCTCATTTCTCTCCTTGCAATACTGGAACCAGGGAGTGGGGGACTCTTTTGCACAAAACGCCATCGGTCCAACCTATGTTTTCAGAGGGAAAAAGTGGTTTACATTTCAAATTGGATTGGGTGCGACTCTTGAAAAAGGACCGGCAGCACCGGACGATTTTGAACAACCGCCGGTTATATTATTGTATTCCATTGGAGGCTATATTCCTATCTAAACAATATAAAAAGAATTATAGTAATTTAACCCGATGCTAACATAATTTTCACAAAACAAACCCTATCAAAAAGCAAGACTGGAAGAAGACGGAAAGAAGATTAAGATTCAAAAAAATCCTGGGATTCATGAGGATTATTCCCTACAACCACCTCTGCTGTGTCATCTATAAATCAAAACCAGATCAGTATACTTTACAGAGCCTGAAGAGATCAGGTTATATGGTCATTGACCTCCCTGAAAATCCATATTTAGAGAAAATGGCCAATAAAAAGATTTGACCAATGAACCTGTTTCCAATTATTTATTACTTTTTTCACAACAAAAAGAGGTGGAATCCGTAAACCCAATATTACATAAATAAAAAAATCAATTTATTAACTTAAAAATCTGAGTGAAATGAAAAAGATCTTGTTAGTTCCTGCATTAGGAATCCTGTTGTCCTGCACCGGAGGAACGGGAAAATCCGCTGAAGCAACCAAATCTTCACAGGAGCAAATTGAAGCCATTGAACAATCCAACCAGAAGATCGACATGGTTATGGATTCTTCAGAAGTTATAATTGACACCCTGCAGGGTGAAATTGATGAAATTTTAAACGATATCTAATTCTACCGATATGAAAAAAATAGTTTTTATAGTAATCGCTGTTTTTGCTGTATGCCAGTTTACTGTTGCCCAGGAACATGGCAAGAAAGCAAAAAAAGGAAAGAACAAACAAAATACCGAGGTTGTTCAGGAACATGAAAAGCAGGTTGAGAAGGAAAAAGCAACCCAGAAGGAGGAGAAAGCTCACCAACAGAAAGAACAAGCCCAGGAGGTAGAGACGCAATCCGGTGAAAGCAAAGCCGACTCAAAAACGAAAAAAGCTAAAGACAAAAAGGGAAAAGCCTATGGCAAGGAGAAGGGCGATCTGAGTGGAAAGGAGTTTGGAGCAGAGCGTGCTGCCGAAGCAAAAGCTCAGGGAAAAGCTAAACAGGCACAGGCCAGGGAAAAAATTGAAGCACAGGAAGCGCAGATCAAGACCAATGAGGAGAGAATTGAACAGGCCGAGCAACAGGTGGAGCAACAGGAGGAAAGCGGAGAGATAACTGCAGAAGAAGCTGAAATTAAGAAAGAGCAAATTGAACAGGCCAAAGAGAAAGTGGAGGAGATGAAGGATGTTGTTGATGAAGAGAAAACGGAGCTTGAGGAGCTGGATAAAGTATTGCAGGAAGAGGTAGAAGAGGAGGAGAAGGAGCCAGTATTAACGAAACCTTCACGCGAGGAGAAGGAGATAGTTTTGCAGGAAGAGGTAGAAGAAGAGGAGACGCAACTGGAGGAGAAGGAGCCGGTATTAACAAAACCTTCACGTGAGGAGAAGGACAATACGTTGGAAGAAGAGAAATAGAATCTCAAAAACGGAAAGAAAAAATACTATTTTTGTGTAAACAGCTTTGAAATGAATTTTAGAAGAGCAGTTTACATCATCGGGCTCCTGTTTGTTTTTTCAACAGCAGGAGCCCAGATTAATATTTATGCAGGAGGTAACCTGCAGGGAAACTACTCCTGGCTCAGGGCCGATGACCATACCTTTAAACCGGGGTTCGGAGGAGGCATCAGCTTTGTCTACTGGGAATATGAATACTGGTTTCTTAAAGCCGGTTTTGAATATAGCTACAAATCCTCATCCACATTAAGGTATCCCGATGATTACGAGGTTGATATCATTAGCCCCGGTGACAAGATCAACATTGAATACTTTGAACAGACCATTGGCGTTCCCCTGACCATCTATTTCAGGCCCTTCGAATCGGGCGACAATGCGCTTCTTGTCACAGGGACCCTTGAACCCATGATGGTGGTCCATTTGAAGGAAAACAGTGATGAATTCGGAGAGGTGATCAGGAAGGGAACGGATGTCAAATCAAGAATGAAAACCAACCTGGGAATCGGTGTAGGTTATCAGCGGCAGCTTGACCGTTACAAGTACCTGAACATTTATCCATCCTTCAACGTGGATATGCGTTCTCACCGGCCGTTCAACTCCGTTACACTAACTGCCGAACTTCTATTCGGCGTGTATTAGCATAATCTGCTGTTCCCTCAGCTCTCTTCTCAGCTCCATTGAACGGCCACCAGTTAATGTGTCCAGTGCGTCCCAGAAACCGGGACCATGATCGCGGTGTCTTGTATGTACCAACTCGTGCAGGATCACATAATCCAACAGGTGGTCAGGTAACATAATCAGCCAGCTGTTCAGGTTGATCCCGTCTTTTGGAGTGCAGCTTCCCCACCTGCTCTTCATCCTGCGCACCTTCACGCCCGAAATCCGGAATCCGTATTGATTTGCCAATGCCTCTGTCCTTTGAGGCAGATACTCCCTGGCCTCCTTCAGAAGGATTCTCCAGATGGCCTCCTCCACACTCTCCTGCCCGCTCGTCAAACAGATGGGGATCGATTTTCCCCGAACCTTCAGCTGATCCCCCTCTTTCATAACAGCTGCATCTCCCTGTCTCGCTTTGATCTCATGTAGCTTGCGACTGATCCACTGCTTCTTATAACCCACAAAAGCTTCCGCTTTTCTAAAGCTGACATACCTTGGAACAGTCACCCTCACCTCCCCCTGACGGCTGATCCTGATGGAAAGATTTTTCGCCTGCCGGTTTCTTACATACCGGACAAACCCAAGATCCGGATAGCGTATAATATTTTCAGTTTTATGCATTTAGAATTGAATGCTAATCCATAACTTTAGCGATTACAACAAAAAAGCGAATATAATGCGAAAATCCTATTTTCTGGTTTTCCTGTTGTTCGGTATGGTTATTCACCTGTTCGGCCAGAAAGAGTGGTCGCTGGAAGACTGCATAAACTATGCGATGGAAAATAACATCCAGATCAAACAAACGGTTCTGAACACCGAATATAATGAGAACCTGCTAAAGCAATCGAGACTGGGGCAGATCCCTAACCTGAATGGTAATGCAGGTTATACCTTCTCATGGGGACGTGCGCTTGACCAGACCACCTACCAGTTTACAGACGACCAGCAGATCAATTCCATCAGCATGGGGCTGAGTTCATCGGTGAACCTTTTCAATGGGTTGAAGGTAAGGAACACCATCGAGCAGAACAAGCTGAACCTGATGGCAAGTTACGAGGATGTGGAAAAGGTTAAGAATGACATTTCATTGAATATTGCAGCAGCCTACCTTACCATCCTTTTTAACAGAGAGCTTCAGGCGGTGACAGAAAGCCAGCTGGAGATTACAGGGCAACAGGTGGAACGCACCAGGAAACTGGTAGATGCCGGGAAACTGGCCGAAGGGAGCTTCCTTGAAATTCAGGCCCAGTACGCCTCTGAAGAGCTGAACCTGGTCAATGCCGAAAATCAAATGGCCATCTCCATGCTTAACCTACAGCAGACCCTTGATCTTCCCATTGATACCACCTTTGATGTGGTGATCCCGGAGCTGGCCGACCCTGCTGATGATCCCATGGTCATGAATGCCAATGAGGTGTACCGGACCGCGGAGCAAGAGATGCCGGAGATCAGGAGTGCCGAGCTGGCCATGGAGAGTTCACAAAAAAGGCTGAACATAGCCAAAGGAGACCGCTCTCCCCAGCTCTACCTGTCGGCCAATTATAACACGGGCTATTCCGACATCCGTCAACAGGTGGTTGATATGCTTCCACAACAACAATTCCCTATCGGTGCAACTGTTGGTGGGGAGCAAGTAAATTCCTTGCCCCAGGATATACCGGTATACGGTGCTTACCCCTTCTTTGAACAGATGCGCGACAACACATCGGCCGGGGTGGGACTTGGCCTCTCCATCCCGATTTTTAACGGTTGGATGGTCAACTCAAACGTTGCAAATGCACGGATCGCCCTTGAAAATTCAGAGCTGGAGCTGCAAAGCAGGAAACTTACCCTCTATGCATCCATCCAGCAGGCATATGCCGATGCACTGGCATCCCTGAAAAAATTCAGGGCTACTGAACATGCACTGGTTTCCATGGAGGAGTCGTTCAAATACACCGAAAAGAAATTCGAGGTCGGATTGGTAAATACGGTTGATTACAATGCCTCAAAGAACCAGCTTACTGCCACCCAGTCGGATCTCCTCCAGGCAAAATATGACTTCATTTTCCGAATCAAAATACTCAACTTTTACAGGGGGGAACCCATTACACTTTAACTACCTGAAGATGCACTCAAAGAGATTATTAATTATCATAGGAATCGTAGCCGTAGTCCTGGTGATCGTCCTGGCTGTTGGAAAGAAAGAGGGGTGGTTTGGCAATGAAGGTTACCTGAAGGTGGCTGCTGAAAAGGGGATCACCAGGGAAATTGTTGAGATCATCACTGCAAACGGGAAAATCCAGCCGGAAACCGAGGTCTCTATCTCTCCCGATGTGCCGGGTGAAATTGTTGACCTGGTCATTAAAGAGGGTGATGAAGTGAAGAGGGGCCAGTACCTGCTTAAGATCAAACCCGAAGCATACCAGATGGCACGGAACCGTGCCGAGGCATCACTGAACAGTGCCAAAGCCCGGTTGAAACAGGCTGAAGCCAGGCTTGAACTGGCAAGTCTTGAATACAAGCGAAACAGCAGTCTGTTTGCAGACAAGGCCATCTCGGAAGCTGAATTTGAACAGGCACAGACCTCATACAACACGTCACTGGCTGAGAAGGAGGCTGCCCAGTTTTCAGTAGAAAGTGCCAGAGCCACACTGAATGAAGCTGATGAAAACCTGACCAAAACCTCCATTAGTGCACCCATGTCGGGGACCGTGTCCAGCCTCTCGGTTGAACTGGGGGAACGTGTGGTTGGTACATCCATGATGTCCGGAACAGAGATGCTCAGGATTGCCGATCTGACCAGGATGGAGGTAGAGGTAGAGGTCAATGAGAACGATATTGTACGGGTTGCCCTTGGCGACACAGCCCTTATCGAGGTGGATGCCTACCCTGACGACCGGTTCAAGGGGGTAGTTTCTGAAATACCTGTATCGGCAAATACCATGGGAGTTTCCACCGACCAGGTGACCAACTTCAAGGTGAAGATCCTGCTCCTGCATGAATCGTACGCCGATAAAATTTCCAAATCTCATCCCTATCCGCTCAGGCCCGGAATGTCGGCGACAGCAGATATCCAGACCGACCGGAAAACAGGCATTTTTTCGGTGCCTATACAGGCGGTCACCACCAGGATGGACACGGCAGGGGTCGAAAAACCAGCTACATCTAAAAAAGAGACGACAGGTGAGATCAGCTCCGACGGCTCAGTCTCCTCTACAACCGAAACGGTTATAACTGAACCTGTTGCTGACGAACCTATTGTGGTGGTTTTTGTGGTTTCGGAGGGTAAGGCCTGGGTAAAACCAGTGAAAACCGGTATCCAGGATAATACATACATTGAAATTACTGAAGGACTCGATCCTGAAGCAGAGATTGTGGTGGCACCCTATTCTGCCATATCGAGGCAACTTAAAAATGACATGTTTGTTGAGGTTGTTTCACAGGAGGACCTTTTCAGCGAGGATAAAAAGCAAAAGAGGTAATTGCATATGACAGAACCCCTGATCCTGCATATCGAGACAGCCACCGATATCTGTTCTGTAGCAATTTCGAAAG
Organism: Bacteroidota bacterium; assembly: GCA_039714775.1. Classification (GTDB taxonomy): domain Bacteria; phylum Bacteroidota; class Bacteroidia; order Bacteroidales. The sequence continues at coordinate 12,873 of JBDLIQ010000026.1, read as the reverse complement.
GGGACCGGGTCCTGGCCCTGGTGGAAAGCGGGCCTGAAAGGTCCCATGCGACCCTGCTGAACAGATTCATCAGGGATGCCTTGTCGCAGGCCGGAAAGGAGTTGAACAAGCTGGATGGAATTGCCGTTAGTAAAGGTCCGGGATCATATACGGGCCTGCGTATTGGTATCTCCACCGCCAAGGGGCTGGCCTACGCACTTGAAAAGCCCCTGCTCTCATCCGGAACACTGGTGAACATGGCTTACGCAGCCATTGAACACCCTATGGTAAAAAAAGTAGCCGGGGCAGGGAACCAACTGCTGCTCTGTCCCATGCTGGATGCAAGAAGAATGGAGGTCTATTCTGCCTTCTATTCCCCGGACATCAGCGTGGTCAGAGAGGTTAGCGCCGATATCATCGACGAGAACAGCTACAGGGAGCTTCTTGCGCACCATCCTATCTGTTTCTTCGGGAATGGATCTGTGAAATGCAAAGAGCTTATTAAATCTTCGAATGCGCATTTCATTGAGGAGCTGAACCCATCGGCAGGCTCCATGGTGATCCCGGTTCTTAACGATTTCATCCAGGAAAAATTTGAAGATGTGGCCTATTTCGAACCCTTCTACCTGAAAGACTTTGTGGCTACAATCCCCAGGAAAAAGTTGCTCTAGTCAAACCTGATCTCTTCACAAAATGATATCTTTACATTAAAATCAGAACATGGCAACAACAGCAGACTTCAGGAACGGACTATGCCTCGAGTATAACAATGACCTCTATGCCATTGTCCAGTTCCAACACGTGAAGCCGGGAAAAGGTCCTGCATTTGTAAGGACAAAAATGAAAAGCCTGACCAACGGAAGGGTGATCGAGAACACCTTTACGGCAGGAGCCAAGGTTACTACAGCAAGGGTAGAGCGAAGACCATACCAGTTCCTCTATTCAGACGATATGGGTTTTAACTTCATGCACCTGGAGACCTACGAGCAGATCACCATCCAGTCAGACATGATTGAAAATGCAGACCTGATGAAAGAGGGACAATCGGTGGAGATCGTGGTCCATGCCGATACTGAAACCCCTTTAACAGTTGACCTGCCAGCCTTTGTTGAACTGGCTGTAACCTACACCGAACCGGGTGAGAAGGGGAACACAGCTTCCACATCGGCACAAAAACCTGCTGAACTTGAGACCGGGGCAAAGATCATGGTCCCGCTTTTCATTGATAATGATGAGATGATCAAAGTCGATACCCGTGACCGCTCCTACGCGGAAAGGGTCAAGAAGTAACCAACCTATTCACCGTATCAGCCATGGGCAAGTTTTCCGAGAACCGGCTAAAGCTCTCTACATTCAAACTGAATGCCCTGCTGGACATTACCCTGGCCATCAATGACAATGTCTCCACCAGTGAGCTGATCCGCAGGTATGAGAAGATGCTCACCGACGACCTGGACATCGGGAAGGTGATCGTGCTGAAATTTTCTGACAGGTGGGAATGCCTGCTGAATTCGGGCTTTGGAAACAGCTTTTTCAAAAAGGTGGATATGGACCGTGACCTGCACATCTATGATGAGATCTCATTTATCACCTCTGAACCCCAGCATTTTCCGGAACTTGTCGATATTGTAATTCCGGTTTCACATAAGGACAAACCCATTGCCTATGTACTCATCGGGGATATAGAGGAGGAGGGTGAAGGAGTCAGCCCCATCATCAAGCACCTCAGATTTATCCAGACCCTCTCCAACATCATCACGGTGGCCATTGAAAATAAAAGACTCTTTCAGGAGTCCCTCAGACAGGAGGCTCTGAAACGGGAGATGGAGCTGGCCAGTAAAATGCAGACCATGCTGATTCCTGCCAGCGAAAGGTTACCGGACCATGAATCTATCCGGATGAAGGCATTTTATCATCCGCATTTTGAAGTGGGTGGAGACTATTATGATGTGATCCAGCTGAGCAATGATGAGATAGGGTTTTGTATTGCAGATGTATCGGGCAAAGGGATCTCTGCGGCCATCCTTATGTCCAATTTTCAGGCGAACCTGAGGGCCTTATATACTGCAGACAAGAGCCTTACCGACACCCTGACCCGACTCAATGAAAGTGTGATGAACAGCGCCAAAGGCGAGAAATTCATCACCCTGTTCATCGCCAGGTTCAATTACAAAACAAGGGAATTATCCTATGTGAATGCAGGTCATAATCCCCCCTTTCTGTATGTACCCGGATCAAAAAAACTGACCCAGCTGGCCAGCGGTTGCGTAGGAATGGGTATGCTGGATGAACTGCCATTTGTGAATGAAGCAGTGATCCGGCTGGACGAACCCGCCAAGTTGTTCTGCTATACAGACGGTCTGGTGGAGGTGATCCAGGATTCGGGTGTGGAGTTTGGAACCGAAGATCTGGAAAAGGAGCTTAAAAATCCCCACTCACTGGAAGAGAACATCAGTACCATCATCGAAAACCAGAAGATCCTGGAAGGGTCGGCTGCAATCTTTGACGACATCTCCATCATCGGTGCCGAATTTCCGGGCAAGACTGGTTTCAGTTAGCCATCATCAACCCAACTATTCAGCATCAGCGTTTTCAGGAATCTCTTCATCCTCCGGAGTGTTCCGGTGATAGATATCCATGGCCACCAGCATCGCAGTATATCCCCAGAACAGCACAGAGATCTTGTCCGTGTCCAGGAAGTTGTTCAATAACCCGTGAAAATAGTACGAGACCAGGCCCACCAGTGCAGCCAGGGAAAATACCCTGATGCTGTTTCGTTTTGATGTATAAAAGACCCTTAGCCCAGTATAGATTGTGGTTCCGATTACCATCAGGATACTGAGCAGACCCAAAACACCTGCCTCTGCAAGGGGCCCCAGGTATTCGCTGTGCGCATTGCCCCGGGTTCCGAAATCGGTACTGATCCTTGTCTTCTCATAAGAGCGTTGATAACGTCCGTATTCAAATTGATAGGTCCCGGGTCCGAAACCAAAAAGGGGCTTATCCTTCCACATGCGTACTGCACAACTCCAGCGGTTAATGCGTTCAAGGTTGGACTGGTCGGTGGTGATATTGGACATGGACTGAACATGTTCTGAAAGCTCACCGGAAGACTCCACACGGTTCTGCTCCATCTCTACCATCAACTGTGTACGGATGGAGAGGAAGATCCCGATCAGTATGACAGCTCCCGCCAGCACCAGTTCGATGCGAATCCTGAGCTTGATGATCGCCCATACACCAACTGAAGCAATGATGCTCAGCCAGGTAGCCCGTGTGTAGGAAACCACAGTGGCAAGCAGAACCAGGATGATCAGCAGCACCATGAGAAACCGTGTATTGATGTCCTCACGTTTAATGAATAAAAAAAGCGGCACAAGGATAGGGAGTACCAGTCCAAGAGTGGCCCCGTATGAGGTGTGGTCCTTGTAAAACGGCCTGCAGGCCCTGTGAGCCATTACCTGGTTGTCCAATCCGTACTGGGCATGGTTAACCAGTGTAAAGAGAATGACCCCTGCAAAGGCTACAACAAAGACCCAGACAAACCTGTGCATGTTCTTCTCCTTTTTAAAGAGCTGTGTCGCCAGCAGGTAGAATCCAACCACAAACCAGAGCCTGGATGCAAGAAATTTAAAGGATACCAGCGGATCGGAACTGGTAAGACTGGTAATGAACATCCAGGCCAGGTGAAAATAGATGGCCACCGTAACCGGATGCCGGAGCACCTCTATATCGACCTTTCCACCCATAAGGTATTTCACCACATAGAGAAGCAGCAAGCCAGCAAGCAGTGGCTCGGTTGGAAGGTACATATCGATGGAGAGACCATCGGTCAGCATACTCAGTGGAATGGAGAGCGGCACAAAAAACACAAGGGCCAGCAGGTATCTGTCCACCGAAACAAGAGCCAGTACCGCAAACAGCAGAACCACAGGAATCAGGGGTACATAGTAGATCTCGAACGCCAGCATGATGGTGTTCAGTGCCACAAACCCGATCAGGATTCCCCAAAGAAGGAGGTTTGGATACCGGTCCCTGATTTCTGCTATCATTTCTCTTCTATCACGGCTACCCTGGCCTTGATGTTATCGATAACGATCAGTACAATAAGTGCAAAAAGAAGGGATGCAAAGGTGGAGACGATCACAATGAGCGACTTGTTGGGATAGGCCTTTTTCTCCGGAGGATAGGCCCTTTCAACCACGAACTTGTAGGGCAGGTTTTGCTCAGCCTCCAGGCGTGCTTCACGAAAGCGGTTGCTCAGTGTAGCTACCACCTGCACCTCATACTTCACCAGGTTCAGCATGGAGAAATAGAGTGCCCCGTTCTCAGAAATTGCCTTGATCAGGTTGTTGGCCGGGTCGCCCGATTCATTGATCTTGGTTGAAAATTGACTGCTGAGCCTATCAAGCGAATCCTGCATAACAACCAGTTTGTTATCCGCCTCCAGGTATTCGCGCTCCACCAGGTGAAGGGCATCCCGGACCCGCTCCTTTTTCATGCTGTTATACACCGTATCAACAAGGTCGGAAATGTCATTGGCAATAGAGGCAGAGATCTCAGGATCCTTATCCATTACAGCGATCTCCACTGACATATACTCAGTGAGCCTGAAATTGATATTTGAGCTGTATGTTTTGAATAACTCGGTCATGGGATATTTCCCTTCAGGATCAATCTCATAATGCTCCATCAGCCTGTATTTTTCAATGATCCGGGTCCGGATGGGTTCCGAGTTCAACACCTGAAGCAGCTGCTCGGCCTGCTCTTCCTCGCCAAATCCATGAACGTTCTGCCGGCCCGAATAGTTCTGTACCAGCAACTCCTTGGCAACAGCAGCACTGGAAGCCGGGAACATGATCACAGAGGATCTGAACATGGGGGTGATCGTAAGAGAGATCACAATGGCGCCAATTGCTGCCACCAATCCAACCGTGATGAGGGTAATCCGCTTGCTCCAAATGTAAATCAGCAGATCAACCGAGTTAAAATTGTAACCTTTTTGTTTTTCGTTTTCCATGATATTATGCGTTATTGTTCCTTAACCCTGATCAGGTAATAGTTCTTTTTTCCTTTTTGTATCAGCAAATACCTGCTGTTTATAAAATCATCCCTGGTAATGCGCTGTTCCGGATTCGCAACCTTCTGTTTATTAATGCTTACTCCCCCTCCTTTGATCAGCCGCCGGGCCTCTCCCTTGGATGCAAAGACCCCGGTATCCACAGCCAGGAGCTCCAGCACATCCCGGTCCACATCGGAAGTATCAAGCTCATACTGGGGAACTCCTTCAAATACCGCCAGGAAGAGATCCTCCCTGATCGCCTTCAGCGATTCGGTGGTCCCCTTTCCAAAAAGAATTCCCGATGCTTCTACAGCCATATCATACTCTTCTCTGGTATGGACCATGACTGTCACCTCCTCAGCCAGCTTTTTCTGCAAACCCCTGGCATGGGGAGCCGCCTCATGATCCTTCACCAGTGCTGCAATCTCCTCCCTGCCCAGCATGGTAAATATCTTCAGGTATTTTTCGGCATCCTCATCCGATACATTGAGCCAGAACTGGTAAAACTTATAGGGGGAGGTCCGGTTTGGATCGAGCCACACATTCCCCTCTTCAGTCTTGCCGAATTTCCCGCCATCGGCCTTGGTAATCAGGGGACAGGTCAGGGCAAATGCCTCTCCGCCATCTTTTCTCCTGATCAGCTCGGTACCTGTAACAATGTTGCCCCACTGATCGGATCCGCCCATCTGCAATTTGCAATTGTAATCACGGTAAAGCACCAGGAAATCGTAACCCTGAACCAGCTGGTAGGTAAACTCGGTAAATGACATTCCCGATTTGCTTTCAGCCCCAAGTCTCTTTTTTACCGAATCCTTGGCCATCATGTAATTGACCGTAATGTGCTTCCCTATGTCACGGATAAATCCAAGGAACGAGAAATCCTTCATCCAGTCATAGTTGTTTACCATGACGGCCCTGTTGGGAGCATCTGTTTCAAAATCGAGGAACCTGGCTATCTGCCTCTTCAGTGCCTCCTGGTTTTGCCTGAGGGTCTTTTCATCCAACAGGTTGCGTTCCTGTGATTTCCCGCTGGGATCACCAATCATTCCCGTAGCTCCTCCCAGCAGGGGGATGGGGCGGTGTCCTGCATTCTGAAAATGTTTCAGCATCATGACCCCCACCAGGTGCCCGATATGAAGCGAGTCGGCCGTTGGATCAATACCCACATAAGCCGATGCCATCTCCTTTTCCAGCATCTCCTCGGTTCCGGGCATGATGTCGTGGATCATTCCCCTCCACTTGAGTTCTTCTACAAAATTCATATCATCGGTACACTTTCACGCTTGATTCATTATGCATTAACAGTAGTTCCCTGCTCTCTCTTCCGGGGCACAACCTCTTTCCACTCCTGCCTCTTCAGGTATGGGAAGAGGGCCGGAGCGAAGGCAGACAACGGCTTATAAAGTAGTGAGCCTTCAATGAGTTCGGGTTTAATAATCTGCTTCTCAAAATTCACCTGGTTAACGGGCCAGAGAATCATACTGATTACAAAAGCTGCTACAAGGATCCCGAAACCCATCCCCAGCAACCGGTTTACAAAGTTCAGGGCTACAGCTTTTACAAGCTTGTCCACTACAAAAGCGGCAATGTGAACCACCATCACAATGACTACAAAGGCCACCGCGAAGGCAATCACATTCAGATGCCCCGGATCAATATTAAAAAGCGAGTCCAGCAATGAAGCAAAAACCGGTCTTAGCTTCATGGCCCCGAAAATCCCCAGGACCAGGGCCGCCAGGGAAGCGATCATATAAACCAATCCTTTTTTAAATCCCCTGTAGAGGGCAAAAAGCAACGGGACAAGAAATATGATATCAAGGAAATTCATTTAGCAGCTGTAAAACGCCACAAAATAACGGATTTCTTTCGAAATTTGACCTGTTTTTCTTTGGGTAAGCGTAAAAAATACTGATCTTTAGTTAATAACGATATATCAGGACCACTATTGTAATGGTTTAGCGATGGAGATTCGAAAATTCAGAACTGCATACGACCTTGAACTCATTCCCGCCTCGCACGAGGGGATCAGGCCGGGTGATCTGGTGTGGGATCCCCTCTTCGGCCCGCCTCTCTTTGCAAAGAAGGGAATGCCCAATACCATCTATACAGCATTTCTGGATGCGGAGATGGTTACAAAAGATGAATGGGCAGCACTGCAGGAAGAGAGCCGCCTGACCCCCCTCCGGGAGGCCCACCTTGCCTCAAGAACGGTCGATGTGGAGGTGAAATTTGTGAGTGAACTGCAGCACCCTGAGATTGGAAAGATCCAGGGTGAGTTTTTTACTGAAAAAGTGAGCAAATTCACCTTCGGAAACCTGATGATGCGTGGGATGGATAACCTGATCAGGATCAGGATAGACCACCATCTGGAAAAGATGAAGGCCCAAAAATGGAGGGAGTATGATGGCCGCATCCGGAGGGTTTTTATGATCACCGAACTCTACTACGGGACCATAAAAATGGTGGTGGAAAAGCAGTACAGCGCCGAGCTGGACAGCTTGTTGCAACATACCGAACTGAAAGCTGCCACAAAACTGGAAGGAGCCCACGCTGTGGAGTATGAATTCTCGCACGACAACGTACCCTTCGCCATGCGCATTGAGCGCATCCGCACTTTCAATGGCTAAATATCGCTATGGAAGTCTCCTTTAATAATGTCCGTTGGTCCATTTGCCATTGGTCCCGCTGATCAATCCGAGATCCCGCGGAGCGATCTCCTCCCCCGATACGGTCAGGCTCCGCATCCTTATTGCAGGATGTTCCGGATCACCATTCTCCACAAAGAGACCAAGTCCACTCAGTCTGCCGCTGATGACCGATCCCGAATCGATATCCATAGAGACAATCTGTCCCGATCGCTCATCCTTCCGGATACACAGATCATTCTCCACAAAGAGGAACTGCCTCTTCCCGTTTGCCGAGATGAACCGCTTCAATTTCAGGACCGGCGTGTGCCCGTGAACCACCAGGTACCCCTCCCACAGGTCGGGTGTACTTCCAAAGAATGCATCCCTGACCCAGAGAAATGAGTCTTCCGGATCAATCTGCCTCTCAAGCAGGTACCGGTTCAGCTCGCCGAAGCTCCCCATATTCATCTGGTCGGATAGCGGGATAAACGGAGAGACACCAGCATGGGTAGCCAGGATTTTCAAATTGCCGGGTAGTTCAATGGTATGGCTCATCTTCAGACTTTGAAAAAATGCCAGGTAATGTGGATCCATATCTGTCTGAAAACTGAAAAAACTGGTGAACCCAAAGGATTGCAGGGTGGCTTCCCCACCATTGTAATACCACAATTCGATGGGACTGTGCCCATATCCCATATCCTCCATGGCATTGAGCATCATCATCTCATGGTTTCCCATCAGCCGCACCACCTCCGTCTCCAGCTCTGAAATGCGGTCGATCACCTCCCTGGAATGGGGTCCCCTGTCGATGTAATCACCCAGGAAAACAATCAAATCGGGATCAAACCGGTGAATCTGTTCCAATAAACGGTCCAGCAGTCCGATCTCCCCATGAATATCCCCAATGATCCAGTAGTTTTTCATGGTTTTATCTCCCCTTACAGGGCCCAGAATTAAAAGAAGTCATAAAATACGGAAAAATTCTATTTTTGATCCATGACAATCTCCAAAAACCACCGTTTCGGGCTGATCACCTTTTTTGCACTGTTGGCAGCAGCAATACTTGTTACCATGGAACCCTGGAAGGGGTCTGCAAAAAATCCGGAGTCCTCACTGAAGAAGGTCGCCCCGGCCAATATCAGCATACTGTGGAAAGAGCTGGCCAGCGGTTATCCCCAAACCCCGGTGACCGATGCCATTCGCTCCTATACAGGCTTTGACCTGGCATACAACGAATCCTTTGAGCAAGCTTCATGGGTGGCCTATGTGCTCACCCGTAACGAGGTGGAAACCGGAACTGAACCACGCTCGGACAACTTCAGACCCGACACCTCCATTTCAACCGGTTCTGCAATTCTGGCCGATTATCGCGGTTCGGGGTTCGACCGTGGACATCTGGCCCCGGCAGGAGATATGAAATGGAACCATTACGCCATGAGTGAGTCATTCCTTATGTCCAATATGAGTCCGCAGGATCCCTCCTTCAACCGGGGTATCTGGAAAAAACTGGAACAACATGTCAGAAACTGGGCCGTTGAGAAGGACAGCATCTATGTTGTGACAGGGCCTGTCCTCTCTACAGTACAAACTACCATCGGAGAGAGTGGTGTGGGGGTGCCGGGATATTACTTCAAGGTGCTGGTTGACCTATCCCCGCCCGATCATTCACTGATCGCCTTCCTGCTGCCCAATCAGCGATCGAAAGAGGCGCTTGAGACCTTTGCCGTTACGGTAGACTCCCTGGAGCGGTTTACAGGGTATGACTTCTTTGCTTCCGCCCCCGACCAGGCCATTGTGGAGTGGCTGGAGGGGCAGCTCGATCTGGAGAGCTGGAATTAATATTGTATATTATCCCCTCGGCGGTTAATATTATATACAATCCACAGGGGGATCATTTTTTCCGCTAAATGCACACGAGAAAATAATGCGTGCCAACAGATTTAAATACGCCGCTTTCTACGACCTGGACCACACGATCCTGATGGACAACAGTGCCACCCACCTGGTTAATGAAGCCAGGAAAAGGGGGGTGATGACTGAAAAAAATTACCGGCAAGCTGTGTGGCTCTCCATCCTCTATAAACTGGGCATTGGAAACTCCACAAAGATGATTGCCCGGATGATCACCTGGCTGAAAGGCATCCGGGAAGAGGTGATCAGTGAGCTTTGCCTCGATGTATTCAACGAAATGATCGTTCAGAAAATCCGGCCAGAGATCCTGGCCACCATGGAAGATCACCGGTCACGCAACGGGGCTGTGGTCCTGCTATCATCAGCATCAAAGCCCATCTGTGAACCCGCCTACAGCCACCTGAACCTTGATGACATCATATGTTCACAGCTGGAGTCCAGTGGAGGAATCCTTACCGGAAGAACGGTAGGCAAACTGGTCTATGGTAAGGAGAAGAAGACACGGCTTCTGGCCTACTGCAAAGCACATGGCTATGATCCGGCCGGGGCGTTCTATTACGGAGACTCCTATACCGATTATCATGTGATGGCAGCTGTTGGCAATCCTGTGGCTGTCGATCCTGACAAGAAACTCTGTAAGATTGCCCTGGCCAACAACTGGCCTATCCTGGCCCGCAACCGCTCCTGAGCTTGCTCAAAACTGACTATTTAGAATGAACAAGTCAAGAAATCTGCCGTTTTATTATAAACACAGAAATCATGAGCAAGGCACAAGACTCAAAATCCACAGAAGCTGTTTATCATCCTGGAAAGTCAGTGATCAAAGAGGCCCGGATCAAAGATTACGACAAACTCTACAAGAGGTCCATTACCGACAGAGAGGGGTTCTGGAGCAGAGAGGCCGGAGAGCTGACCTGGTATAAAAAGTGGGACCAGGTTCTGGACGACTCCAACAAACCCTTTTATAAATGGTTTACGGGGGGGCGTACCAACATTGTTGCCAATGCCATTGACCGGCACCTGCTTACGGAAACAAAAAATAAACTTGCCCTGATCTGGGAGGGTGAACCCGGTGATGTAAAGACCTATTCATACTTTGCGCTGAACAGGGAGGTTTCAAAATTTGCCAATGTACTGAAGGCCATGGGGGCCAAAAAGGGTGATATTGTAACCATCTACATGCCCCAGATCCCTGAGATTATCATTGCCATGCTCGCCTGTGCAAAGATCGGAGCAGCACACAGCGTGGTCTATGGCGGATTCAGTTTCGAGGCACTTGCCGAAAGAATTGCAGATGCCCACAGCCGCATTCTGATCACAGCCGATGGCGGCTACCGCCGGGGAAAACCGACCAACCTGAAAGCGATAGCAGATGAGGCCATGCGGCGCTCGCCAACCATTGATGTATGCATCACGGTTAAACGAACCGGAGAGGAGTGTTATATGGAGAATGACCGGGATTTCTGGTGGCACGACCTGATGGGCATGCCCATCGCTTCTCCAAAATGTGAAACTGAAAAGACCGATGCTGAGGACCCCCTGTTTGTCCTCTACACCAGCGGAACAACAGGCAAGCCAAAGGGGCTGGTCCACACCCACGGGGGCTATTCAGTTTATGCTTCAAGTACATTTAAATATGTCTTTGATGTTCAGCCTATTGATCGATGGTGGTGTGCTGCCGATCCGGGATGGATCACGGGCCACTCCTACATCGTTTACGGACCCCTGATTAATGGGACAACCATTTTACTCTATGAAGGGGCACCAAACCATCCCTACCCAAACCGCTGGTGGCAGATGATCGAGAAATACGGCGTCACTGTCTTCTATACTTCACCTACGGCCATCCGTGGATTGATGCGGTATGGAGCCTCCTGGGCCGATAAACATGACCTCAGCACCCTTCGCCTTCTGGGCTCGGTGGGCGAACCGATCAACCCGGAAGCATGGAAGTGGTACTACGAGGTGATCGGAAAGAGCCGGTGTCCCATCATGGATACCTGGTGGCAAACAGAGACCGGGGGATTTATGATCACACCGCTTCCTGTTACCCCCCTGAAACCCGGGTCAGCTACCAAACCATTCTTCGGGAATGAGATCTCGGTGGTTGATGAGAAGGGTAAGGCGGTGGGCCCTGATACAGAAGGGAACCTGGTCATTACCAACCCCTGGCCAGGTATGGCACGCACCATCCTGGGTGATCCCGACCGCTATATCGAAAAGTACTGGAAACTGTATGAAAAACAGGGATGGTACCTCACCGGCGATTCTGCCAAACTTGATAAGGACGGGTATGTCTGGATCATCGGCCGCAATGATGATGTACTGAAAGTAAGTGGCTACAGGCTGGGCTCGGCCGAGATCGAAAGTGCGCTGGTGAGCCACCCGGCTGTTACCGAAGCCGCAGCCATCGGTCTCCCCGATCAGCTGAAAGGCAACATCATCCATGCCACCGTGATACTGAAAGATGGCTTCCAGTCATCCGATGCACTCTCGGACGAATTAAAAGAACATGTAGGCAGTGAGATCGGTCCCATCGCCCGTCCGGCCTTCGTGGTATTTACCGATGCCCTTCCTAAAACAAGGAGCGGAAAGATCATGAGACGGGTGCTGAAGGCAAGGGCACTGGGTCAGGAGGAGGGAGACCTCACCACCCTGGAGGAGTAAGCCTGAATAGAGAAATGCAGGCTCAATTCTGTAGATAGGGGATGTGTTTGTCCGGTACTTTAAAATGGGTATACCTGTAAGAGTGAACACCTGTCATCATCACTCCGTTATCAGAAACTGTTAAGGTGCTCTTCTCTCCAGCGATCCGTGAGAAGTAGATCTCATGTTCCTTTCCCTCTTCATCGATCATGATCACCTGAACCAGATTCTCATCAAGAGCACCATCCAGGCTGCTCATGCAAATCGGACAGTAAAAATCAACACGCTCTCCCTCCTGGAAATTAAACTGCGGATGCTTAATACTGGTATAGTTCCCAACTTCGGGATGCATAAGCAGCAAACCCTTGTCTCTCTTCGTATTACGAATCTTAAATACGATATAATCCCCTACCCTGAGGTGGCCCCTGCAATGGGGACACAGATAATGATTTTTCATGATGTTGCTGTTTGGGAACGGTTTTCACAAGTTACGAAATTGAGTCCCGGAAGTCAACTAAAAACCGAGATTTGGCAGATACTTAGAATTAAACTAAATTTGTCCCCGCAAAATCCGGCTCCATAGTTCAATGGATAGAATAGCGGTTTCCTAAACCGTAGATCCAGGTTCGATTCCTGGTGGAGCTACAA
>JBDLIQ010000025.1:0-38216 GCA_039714775.1 Bacteroidota bacterium | reverse complement strand
TGGGTGGTTCTGCATCTTCCCAGGGTAAGATAAAGCCGGTTTCAGGCTGAGCCCGTTGCCATACCTCTTCATCCAGAGCTCCATCTATATTAATATTATCCTCCGGACTGTGTATTACCGAATATTTTTTCGGGTAATCTATTGTATTACATGAAACTGCCAGAAGAAGCGAAACCAGGAAAATAGCATATCTCATAATTTCTTCAAATAAATTAATACACAGCACCTAATATAACATCTTTATCAATACCATAGCCCGATCTTTTCACTTCCTGCCGCGAGTCTCTATCGGTCTGGTGTATTAGAGGGCTCACTCATCATCAGTGCACTTTCCCTTCGCCAGACACAGGATATTTACCAATTTCAGCCCTGGGTTCTTTACCTCTTATTATGACTATTTCTCTGATTCATTTATTACGATAAACCATTTGACAATGACCGTGGTATTGTTGTAACTTGCTGAAAATGGTTATGAAGACTTTAGCACTACTCGTTCTTCTTCCATTGCTATTGACACTCTCCTGCAAAGATGAAGAACCAGAGCCTGACCCTGAGTGTGAAATTGAGATTGACACCATCGACTTTTCATTTGGGATTGATTACAGTGATACTGCCAGGTACCTGGTCCCGGGCGAAGAATCGGATCTGAATGATCTCTATCTTGAAGAGATCAGGACCGCCATTGGAACACCCGACAACAACATCGCCGCTATTTTAACTGTATGTCACTGGGTAAATCAGAACTTCACCTTTCAGAATGCCGGCGGAGCCATGATGGGTAAGAATACCGTCGATGAGCTGTACGAGATAAAGACCTTTTATGGTTGTCACTCTCTGGCATTAATCATATCAAGTATATTAAGAGAATTTGGTTTCCCTGCCATCATGATTGAAACTGCTGATGTGCAGTGGGGGTATGACTTTTATGACGGAACAACGCAAAATTTTGCGGGACATGTCATGTCAGAAATATATGTTGAGAACAGGTGGATTTTGCTTGATAACAACTGCACTTATGTAGAGGAATATGACCCGGTGGATCCTTTTATCCCAGTTATGAATCACCCTACAGATGCCTATTTTGTTTTCGCCAAAGGGATCGATATCTGGGATTACAGTGGAAAAGATGATTCCTTTACGCACAACAACCTGGTATTCTTCTCAGATAACATTTACTGCTTCGAAGAGATGTTCAACACGGTAAACTATACCTGGAAGAATTAGTTGTACTTTTGCAGGGCACAAACACTGCCGGGTCCATGATAAAGAATCTCCTGAAAGATCGATTTCTGATTACCAAGATCAGGAACCGGTTCATCCCTTCGGTCCAAATCTCTCAGAGAAAGCTGTTCCACTACTACCAGGATAAGACAAAAACCGGCGATCTTCCCGCCCTTTCCGACACAGGATTCCGGGTCTTTTCACAGTTCGAGGAGGATGGAAAGCTGCTCTTTATCTTTTCAGTGATCGGGATGAAAAGCAAGGTTTTTGTGGAGATCGGATCCGATGACGGGGTCAACAGCAACTCGGCCAACCTCTACTTTAATTTTGGCTTCCACGGGCTCTTTATAGACGGAAATCCCAAAAGCATCAAACGGGGCCGGAAGTTCTTCAGCAGATACCCCCACCCCTGGTTTTACAAACCAAAATTCATCTGTGCAAAAGTGACCCGGGAAAACATCAACGGACTCATCGAAGATGCAGCGATCAAAGGAGAAATAGACCTTCTTTCCATCGATATTGATGGCAACGATTACTGGGTCTGGGATGCCCTGGAGGTGATCGACCCCAGGGTGGTGATCATCGAGACCCACAATGAATTTGGAATGAACAACATCGTTGTCCCATACGACCCTGATTATCTCTTCCCGGGAAAGCATCCCATCTACCACGGGGCATCGCCGGTGGCTATGACCAAACTGGCCAACCGAAAAGGCTACAGGCTGGTGGGTGCCAACGAACTGGGATTCAATTTCATCTTCATTAAAAATGGAATTGCCGATGACCAGATTCCTGAGGTCTCTGTGGAGTCTGTTCTCCAACATCCTTCAGTAGAGGAGGGATATAAAAAGTTTGAACCCATCAAAGGGTGGGAGTACGAAGAGGGAACATGATCTTCATTCCCTGGTGACCATGCAATCCTAATACAGATACCTGTGGCAATCGGCACAGGCAAGCTCTTTCCAGGCTTCGTCAATATCCACAGGATGTCTGAACTGAAGTGAGCTGTCAATACTGGTTGTTTCGAAATGTTCGGTGGTTCCCTGTGCCAAAATGGTATGGCACAGATTACAATCACGTGAAATTACGTCACCTGCAGCGCTTTCGTGGTTTCCGTTGTGGCACCTGAAACATCCATTGTATTCGATGTGCCCGATATGGTTCGGATAGACCTCCCAGTTTGCTTTCATCTCCGGGAACATATTCTTTGAGTAACCAGTCAGAAAACCTGTTACCGCCTTGTTGATCAGTTCAGGTTTCGTCTCTGACATCTCCGGGTAGTTGGATGAATAGAAGGAGCGGATGCCCTCCTCAATCACCATGTGCGCTGAATCACGGTCTTCGAAGGATATGCTGAACAACTGCATGGCAAGGGCTTTCACCCCGGGAAGCCCGGAAGAGATCTGGCCGGAGGCAATCAACATGTCAATAAATTCCTGGGGTGGCAGAAAATGGTGGGAAGGCCTGTTATGGCAATCAAGACAATCCATCTTCCTCAATTCAAGCGTATCCATAGCAGTTGAGTCCAGGGGGAGATTGATATCTTCATAAACCACCGTATCTGAGGCCCTGTTCATGTACATCACCCAGGGGATCGATTCCCTCTTCTCTGACGATGCCATATATTCAATGGTTACATCGGGGTTGATATGCCAGTGGATCCCTTCCAATAACCCCTGCGAACCATGCTCCGACCCAATTTTCATCTTCAACTGGATATCCCACTGTGTGTTGGCTGAATCTGTAAGAAAATGCTTTTCACTCCTCAATCGGTGTGAGTAGAATTTTTCGGGCCAGTGACACTCTTCGCAGGTTTCCCGGGCAGGTCTCAGGTTATGAATGGGCGTTTCAATGGGTGTGGGATATTTATTGGCAAGCACTGAATACACCTGGTACAGTCCTGAAAGCTTGCTCTTTACATACCAGTTAGCCCCCTCCCCAACATGACACTCAACACAACTCACCCTGGAATGTGCCGAACCCTGGTAAGCCGCATACTCGGGCTCCATGACCTTGTGACAGAGGGTTCCACAAAACTCATTGGATTCGGTATAATGAAAGGCCTGGTAGCTTCCAATCCCGGTTAACAACAGGAACAGGAAACTGAGAAATATGAAAACAGCGGTGGCATTCCAGTGTCGCCTGTTATTCATATCCAGCACAACACCGATGGTCTCTCCTGTCTCCTCTGCCCGTTTCACTCTTCTTGTCCGCCTGATCATTCCCACCGGGATCATGATAAGGCCCATAACCAGGAACACAGGTAAAATGATAAATACAAAAAGACCCAGATATGAGCCTCCTATATCAAAGAACCACATCCCTATCAGGAAGAAAAGGATGATTACCACGCTGACCCCTGTCAGGACACTTCCAACAAGGGACATGGGATTATAAATTGATCTGGGCAGTTTCATATTGGCTGTAGAGCAATTCATTCGTAATGAACAGGTCGCGGGTTCGAGTCCCGTGAGTGGCTCAACATGAGGCTGCCAACCATCCGAAAGCGATCAAAACAGGTTCACCTCATAGATTGATTCGACGTCCACAGTGATTGTTACGGTAACACCCTCATGGGAGCTGGTCCCTGTCATTTTCAGAGTAAACGGCTCTTCTATGTTTTCAAGGATGTCCGCAACATCCGAATAGGATCCTCCAACATCATCAAGTGTAAGGGTGTCGTCCACAACAATTGGCCAGTCTGCGGGAAGAGGAAAATCCGCAGAATCTGTGGAATTGTAGATGTAAAAGGTGCTGCCTGCCAGAAAGCTCACACCGGTCTCGCTCACACTGCTCACCACGGCATAAATATTCTCCACTGCAACACCCACGATCTGATCTGTGTACTCGCTTATGTCATCCTCTGATCCCGGGTCAATTGTTACCGAGTCTGCAAACTCATAAGGAGCATCAAGTGTCGATTTGGTTACCCCCTCCTCTACCACGATATCGAGCTCTCCACTAAGGGTGGTATCGACATCCACATTGAACATGTCGCATGAGGCCAATCCCAACGCAAACATCATCCCCAGGGCAATCTTCATCATCTGTTTCATGGCACAAATTTTTAAGTGTATGATTAAATTTAGCCCATAATGCCTTTCATGTCAAACAATTCGAAACAATATTCCCTCGATTTTTTATCAAACGCCTTAAATTGGTGACAGATCAATCCTTCCTGAGCATTTTCATCGCCTCCTCATCCGTCCAATCGCACAGGGCCTCCTTTGCCGCCTGATCCAGCCTTGCATTGCCATGCATCAGCAGGTAGCTTTTCAGGGGCATGGATCCCGATTCGACCACATCACAGATATCAGACAACACTCCGATTTGTCCGGACTTTTCCAGTTTGCCATATTCACTGAAACTGAGCTCCTCCCTCCCCGATGTGACGTGCATGTTCATAAACCATGAAACCGGGGAGATCCTGCTGTACCATGGATATTCAGTGTGGTTGGAGTGGCAGTCGTAACAGGAGTTCTTTAAAACATCAGCAACACGCTCAGGTGCTTCCAGCATGGAAACCATGTCGCTCTCCGTCGCCTCTCCCTGGTTCTTCTCAGGCTGGAAGAACTGCATTACCACCACGATTCCGATCAGCAGAGGAACAGCTATTCTTGCAGGCTTTCTCATCAATTTCCCTCCATCAGTTTTTCAGTCTCCTTTGCTGCCCACTCACAGACCATGGCTTTTTGCGCTTCGGTCATCGCCCGGTCTGGTTTCGATTTCAAGTACTTCTCCGGTGGCATCTTTCCCTCTTCCACCACTTTACAGATCTTCCCCATTTTTGAGATCTTCTTTGAATCCTTGAAGCTCTCCCACTTATCAAAATTGAGTGCAATCTTCCCCTTCTTACTGGAGGCATCATTGGAGTGGCAATCGAAACAGGCCGATTTCAGCACATCCTCCACATCCTCAGGAATAACCTGGCCTGGCGATTGATTCAAAACCGATGCCTGCATCACCAGTATAAGTAGCCCGCCAATAGCGAGAAATGCAATTGATTTTCTCATAACAAATGGATTAAGTTAAAAATTATGATGCAGTAAGTTAAAAAATTCCCGGGAATTACCATGTTGGTTTTGTCGAGCTCCTGAAGATGAATTATTTGACACGGGTTGTCATGTTTTGTAACTTGATCATCCTAACCAAATCAAATTTTGAGCAATGAAAAAACTGATTCCTGCATTTTTCGTGGTAATGATCCTTGCCACTGGCTGCCCCCAGCCAGAGACTGAAATACAACAGGTAGAGATCGGCCTGTTCACCCCCTATGTGCTATTCCCGGAGATTCTAAATGGTAAAGTGAAAGAGGTGGTAGAAACAAACTACCTCGGTATCGAACAGGATGGAAAGATCATGAAAGGTGAACGGCTCACCATAGATGCCAGGGACAGTATCAAGTGGAGCCCGGATTTCAAACTCATTTTTGATGACAATGGAAATGTGTTACAAACCCTCTATCTGGATGAAAACGATGAGGTTGTTAAGAAAGATGTGCAGACCGTTATGGAGGGAAAGATCGTGAAAAGCGAGACCATCAAGGGAGATACACTCAGGAATTACGCCAAATTCTCTTACAATGAATCAGGCCATCTTACAGCCATCGAAGTATATAAACTACCTGTGGACACACTCGCCTGGGGTGCTCTTCTCACAGTTGATGAACAGGGGAACTACCAGGAGTGGCAGGTAATGGATGAGAAAGGAAGCCCAACCGACAAGTACATGTTCACAGTGAACCAGGAGGATCGCAGAACCGGTTATAAATACTATAACAAAGAGGGTGAACTGGCATTCGAGGAGAGGTATACATACAACGAGATGGGTTTTATGTCAAAGCAGGAGATGATCAATAAGGAGGGGGAGGCCTCAGCCTCGGAATATCTGTATGAATATGACGAACAGGATAACTGGGTAAAGGTCACGGGCAATTCTGATCAATACACCATCATTACCGAACGAAAGATTACCTACTTCACGGAATAACCAAACCGAAGCTAATAGGTGGGGGCTGTCCTGACATTTCATGAAATATTGAGCTATATTTGATACAGAAACAGGTATTTCAGTAATTCAATCCCGAACTGAGTCATGTTAACTGTAGTCAAACACCCCCTGATCAGGCATAAGCTTACCCTGATCCGCAAGAAGGAGACCGGAACCAAAGATTTTCGTGAAAACCTGGATGAGATAGCCGGTCTGATGGCCTATGAGATCACCCGGGATGTTCCGGAGAAGGAGGTCCGCATCGAAACACCCATTAAAACTTGTGTGTCAGGTGTACTGGCACGTGATATTGTGCTGGTCCCCGTGCTGCGCGCAGGCCTGGGGATGGTGGATGGTATTACCAACCTGATTCCAACTGCCAAAGTGGGACACGTGGGACTCTACAGGGATCATGAAACCCTGGAGCCCATGAACTACTATGCCAAGTTCCCCCCGAACATCAACAAAGCCTCGGTGATGGTCCTGGATCCCATGCTGGCCACAGGCGGCAGTGCAAGTTCAGCTATCTCAACATTAAAATCCGAGGGAGCCCGATATATTAAACTGGTTTGCATCGTGGGTGCCCCGGAGGGGGTCAGCCGGATAGAGGAGGACCACCCCGATGTGGACATCTACCTGGCGGCACTCGATGAGGGGCTGAACGAACTGGGGTATATTGTACCCGGACTTGGCGATGCAGGGGACCGGTTGTTTGGAACGAAATAGGAAGATTTTCAATAATAGTAAGAAGTCATGAGTAAGAACAACAAAAACAGGAAATCTGAAAAGCCTGACAATGGTTCAAAAAGAGCCCGCCTTGAGAAAAAATTCTATTTCAAAGAACTTGAAAGACTTCAGCTGGAGCTGGTGCAACTGCACGAATGGGTAAAAGCCAAAGATTTGCGGGTAGTGGTCCTTTTTGAAGGAAGGGATGCAGCCGGAAAGGGCGGGGTGATCAAGCGTATCACGCAACGTTTGAATCCAAGAATTGCCCGTGTGGTTGCACTGGGCGTACCCACCGAAAGGGAGAAGACACAATGGTATTTCCAACGTTATGTGGCACACCTGCCGGCTGCCGGGGAGATCGTCCTATTTGACAGGAGTTGGTACAACCGTGCCGGGGTGGAGCGTGTAATGGGTTTCTGCAGCGAGGAGGAGTACTGGGATTTTCTGCGTTCCGCACCCCGCTTCGAGGAGATGCTGATCCATTCGGGGATCATCCTGATTAAATACTGGTTCTCGGTGAGTGACGAAGAGCAGGAGAACCGCTTCAGGGACCGGATTGAAGATCCGCTAAAAAGATGGAAATTCAGTGAGATGGACCTGGAATCGCGCAGCAAGTGGATCGAATACAGCAAAGCCAAGGATGAGATGTTCTCCTATACCGATACCAAAACATGCCCCTGGTATGTGGTCAATGCCGATGATAAAAGAAGGGCCCGCCTTAACACGATCCAGCACCTGCTCTCCTTGATCCCATACCAGAAGATTAAACACAGGAAGATAGCGCTTCCCTCAATCAGCATGGAGGGCTATATCAGGCCCCCCATTTCGGACCAGACCTTTGTACCTGAGATCTATTAACTCTAAATTAAAATATGATGACGCGCACTGTAATTATCATTCTATGCTCCTCCCTCCTCTTTCTGTCCTGTAACAATGATAGAAAGAGTTTCCTGTTCGATGGGGAGACTCTGGACAACTGGAAAATTATCGTTGAGAATCCTGATGTGGAGCCCGGTAATCTTTTCTGGGTGGCAGATGGTTCTATCCAAACTTCGGGGCAACCCAACGGCTATATCCGTACCATAAATTCCTACTCCAATTATAAACTGCATGTGGAGTGGCGATGGACAGAGACTCCCACAAACAGCGGAGTCCTGCTGCACGTACAGGGGAAAGATGTGATCTGGCCGCTATGCATTGAGTGCCAGCTCAAGCATGAACATGCAGGAGACATCGTACTTATTGGGGTGGGGGCGGGAGTCACCAGCCAGGAGACAACCTACCTGGTTGACTCTGAAGAGACCTGGTATAAAATCATCCCCAAATTTGATGAAGTGAGCGAACATGAGCCCGGCCAGTGGAACAGCTATGACATTACATCAATGAATGGAGAGATCCGTGTGGTCGTAAATGGAGTACTTCAACATACCGGATCCATGATGACCCTGACTGAAGGAGCTATTGCATTGCAGGCTGAGGGATCTCCCATGCAGTTCAGAAATATATACCTGGAGACTTTGTAACCGGTTCCATTGGATTCATCCCGCATATTTTCCCTATTTTTGCGTCTTAACCAATTCCAAACAGGTCACAGATGAACATAGATATAAGCCGGGTATTTGACTTTATTCCCCACGAAAAGATAAACGGGCTGGAGGGAGAGACAGCTGCAGCTATCAAAACACTATACGAAGGCACGGGAGCAGGCAACGATTTCCTTGGATGGCTGAATCTTCCGGGCGAGATCACCGATCAGGCGCTGGCCGAAATGGAGGAGGTCGCAGCCGGTCTGAAAGGTAAAACCGAACTCCTCGTGGTGGTAGGTATCGGCGGATCCTACCTGGGAGCCCGGGCGGTGAATGATGCCCTGGCCCATAGTTTTGCACATCTGAAAAAGAGGCAGGATGCGCCCCACATGCTTTTTGCCGGGCAAAATATAGGGGAGGACTACATGCATGAGCTTCTTGAACTGCTGGATCAGTACAGCTACTCCATCGTGGTGATCTCCAAATCGGGCACCACAACCGAACCGGCCCTCGCTTTCCGCCTCCTGAAGGACCACCTGGTACAGAAAGTTGGTAAGGAGGAGGCTGGCTCACGGATTGTTGCAGTGACCGATCAGAGCAAAGGGGCGCTCAGGCAGCTGGCCGATGAGGAGGGTTTCCGCAGCTATGTGATTCCTGACAATGTGGGTGGAAGGTTTTCTGTATTCACCCCTGTGGGATTGATCCCCCTGGCGGTGTGCGGTGTCAATATCAGGCAACTGGTTAAAGGGGCACAGAAGATGAGCAGGCAGTGCGGACCAGGCGTTCCATTTGATGAGAATCCTGCTGCAGTATATGCAGCTACCCGCAATGCACTCTACCGGTCAGGCAAGAAGATAGAGATCCTTGTCAATTACAACACCAAACTCCATTATGTTTCCGAATGGTGGAAACAACTCTATGGCGAGAGCGAGGGTAAAGAGGGCAAAGGGATCTTTCCGGCCGCTGTGGACAACTCCTCCGACCTTCACTCAATGGGCCAGTACATCCAGGAGGGTGAGCGTACCCTCTTTGAGACTGTAATCAGCATAGAGGAGAGTGAACACGCATTGATGGTACCGGGAGACAGCGCCAACCTTGATAAGCTGAATTACCTGGAAGGGAAACCCATCGATCATGTCAATAAGATGGCGGAGCTGGGAACGATCCTGGCCCACCTGGACGGAGGTGTTCCCAATATCCGCATCTCCCTGCCCCGCCTGGATGCATACAACCTGGGGCAACTGCTCTACTTCTTTGAGAATGCCTGCGGCGTAAGCGGATACATGCTGGGTGTCAATCCATTTAACCAGCCGGGTGTGGAAGCATACAAGAAGAACATGTTTGCCCTGCTGGAAAAACCGGGGTTTGAAGAGGAGACCGCAAAGATCAAGTCCAGGTTATAAACAGGGCCAGCTTAAAAAAACAGGGGCAGGAACCTGATCCGGCCCCTGCCCCTGTTAAATTACCAATCACTATTTTATCTCAATCTGCCTGGGTGCCTTCTCCACAACCTCCTCTTTTTTGGGAAGCTCTATGGTCAGAATCCCTGCATCATGCCTTGCCCTGATATTTTCAAGGTCGACGGTTTCAGGAATCCGGAAACTCCTTTTAAAGGTGTTGTAGCTGAACTCTCTCCGCATAAAGGTGCGGTTCTTTTCATCACCGCTTTTCCTCTCTTCGGAGGCGATGGTTAAAAGATCTTCTTCCAGGTCGATCCTGATCTCATCCCTCGGTATTCCGGGAACAGCCACATCGATGGTGAAGGCTTTCTCCTCCTCAACCACATTCACTGCCGGTGAACCGGAGTTAGATGCCCTCTTTTCGAAACTGTTGAAAAAGCTGTCGTTAAAAAAATCATCCCAATATGCGGGTACATAACTTCTGTTGATTCGTGCTAACATTTTAAATTCCTCCTATTTAGTTTATATCTGTTTTTGTTCACTGACATGCATAGGACAAAAGAGATGCCAGTACAAAAAGCATGTCATTTTGTCACTTTAGCAGCAAAACAGCATGTCATTTTGACATTTCGCAGAAAATTAGCTGACAAAATTTAGCGGTAGCAGGGTTTAAAACAGTCACCGGGTACGGTCCACCGCATCGGAAAGTTGCCGAAGGGCTCTTTCCAGCACCTTCCGCGGCGTGGCGATGTTGATCCGCTGGTGCTGCTCCCCGCCCGGTCCAAACATGGGTCCGTCGTTCAGTCCCAGGCCGGCCTCATTAATAATAAACTGCTTCAGCTGCTTATCATCCTTGTCAAGAAAGGAGAGGTCCAGCCATACCAGGTAGGTAGCTTCAAGGGGCGAGATAACCACACCTGGCACTCTGGCTTGTAAAAATTGATGCAGCGCCGTGTAGTTCTTCTCAAGGTAATCAATCAGCTGACCGAGCCACGCATCACCATGGGTATAGGCTGCCTCAAAAGCCACCTGCCCAAACAGGCTGCCTCCTCCCACATGAACAGCGTCCAGGATGCGCTCATACCCCTTTCTCAACTCAGGATTTTTTGTGATCACAGCCGATGTATAGAGCCCTGCCACATTGAAGGTCTTACTGGGGGCGATGCATGTGAATGTGAGGTTTGCGATCTCCTCCCCCAGCGAGGCCAGGGGAATATGGCTGTTTCCAAACAAAAGCAGGTCCGAATGTATCTCATCACTGATCACCAATACCTGGTACTTTACACAGAGATGTGCCAGCCTCTCCAGCTCCTCCCTCCTCCAGACCCGGCCCACCGGGTTGTGTGGATGGCTCAGGATAAACAACCTGGCACCCTCACTGAACTGCTGTTCGAGCAGGTCAAAATCGATCACATACCTTCCGCCCTCTTCAACCAGCTGGTTGATTACCAACTCCCTCTTATGGTTGGTCACGGCTTTGAAAAAGGGGAAGTAGACCGGCGATTGCACCACGATCCGGTCACCGGGCCGGGTAAACTCCATCACGATCATATTCAGGGCCGGCACAATGCCCGGGCTGAAACTGAATGTGCCGGGACTCACATTCCATCCATGCCTGCGGTGCAACCACGAAGCAGCTGCTTCAAAAAATCTTCCTGGCCGGTAAGTATAACCGTATACCGGGTGAGCTGCCCGCCTTAAGATGGCCTCCCGGATAAAATCCGGCACCTCAAAATCCATGTCAGCAACCCACATGGGCAACAGGTTATTGGTTCCGAAAATGACACGGTTCAGGTCATACTTTACACTGTCGGTCCCCCTGCGCTCAATGATCTTGTCAAAATCGTATTTCATTTTAGTAAAAAGCCTCCTTTCCCGGATAGTGGAACTCCTTTTCGGCCTTCTCCTGCGGAATCAGGAAATAATCTACCACACTTTCAGAACACTTTTTCCCCTCCCCATCCAGCAACTCCACCTTGATGGTGGCAATATTTCGTCGCTGCTCCACAAACCTGGCCCGAAGGGTAATTTCACCACTTGAAATCCGGACCGGTGCCTTAAAACGGGTATTTAAGCGGTAGGTCACTCCAACGGTTTTAAGCTTAACAAAAACCACCCAGCTGGCAATTTCATCCATCAGGGTGGATTGAATGCCACCATGAAGAATATCGTGAAATCCCTGGAATTGTGTACCGGGGCGCCAGGTGGAAACCACCTCCTCCCCATCTTCAAAAAACGCCATCTGTAACCCAATGGAGTTTGCAGGGCTGCAGCCAAAGCAGTTATAACCGGGCTGGTCAGCGTATGGATTCCTGAGTCTTTTCATCATCCTGAATTTTAGTTTTTCAAAAATACCCAAATCATTTTAACTTTGGATGCATCATGGTACGTCCAAAGAAACAGCTGGGACAACATTTCCTTACCGATCCGGCCATCGCCCAACGAATTGTGGATGCCCTGCGTCCGGAGCCGGGAGAGCTGGTGGTTGAGGTGGGTCCGGGAACCGGGGTGCTGACAGGCCTGCTGCTGGAAAAAAAGCTGCCCCTGGTCCCTGTGGAGATCGATTCCGAATCGGTGGTCCATCTGAAAGAGAGGTGGCCGGAGCTAAAAGAGACACTTCTGGAGGGGGATTTTCTGAACCTGGACCTGGATTCGGCAGCACCGGGAAATATCCATCTGATTGGAAACTTTCCCTATAACATCTCTTCACAGATCTTTTTCAAAATTCTCGAAAACAGGCACAAGGTCTCTTCCGTGGTATGCATGCTACAGAAGGAGGTGGCTGCCAGGATCGCCTCACCACCGGGATCAAAGAGCTATGGCATACTCAGTGTCCTCCTGCAGGCCTATTACGGGGTTACATCCCTGTTTACGGTAAAACCGGGCTCCTTTCATCCTCCACCCAAGGTAACTTCCGGGGTGATCCGCCTGGAGAGAAACCAGACAGAGGCCCTTGCCTGCGATGAAAAGCTCTTTTTCAGGGTGGTCAAAACAACATTTAATCAGCGCCGGAAAATGATAAGGAACTCCATCCGGCCAATTTTATTAAATTTGGACAGCAATTTCGAATTGCTTACTAAAAGGCCCGAACAGCTAAATGTTCAGCAGTTTGTAGATTTGACCAACTGGGTTGCATCACAAAAACCAGCAGAGCCATGAGTGCAGAACTGACACGCAAAATTCTGAATGAAGTCAGGTCCATCATTGAGAATAAAGATGATGCAGCTGCGCTGAAAATACTGGAATCCCTTCACCCGGCCGATATTGCTGAGATTTACGACGGACTATCTATCGAGGAGGCCACATACCTCTACCTGCTGCTTGACCCTGAAAGAGCATCCGATGTGCTGGTTGAACTGGAAGAGGACGACCGGGAGAAATTTCTGGAGGCCCTTCCCTCGGAGGTCATCGCCAGCCAGTTTATCGACCATATGGAATCGGACGATGCAGCCGATGTGATCGGGGAGCTGGATGAGGAGAAAAAACAGGAGGTACTGCGCCATATTGATGACGTGGAACAGGCCGGCGACATTGTGGACCTGCTCAGTTATGACGAGGACACGGCAGGTGGTTTGATGGCCAAAGAGCTGATCCGCGTAAACGAGAACTGGGGAGTTACCACCTGTATCAGGGAGATGCGAAAGCAGGCCGAGGACCTGGACGAGATCTATTACATCTATGTGGTTAGTGATGAGAACATCCTGCTGGGCATTCTCTCTCTTAAATCGCTGTTGCTGGCCAGCGCATCCACCAAGGTCAAAGAGATTTTTGACAAGGATGTAAATTCGGTACAGACCGATGCCGATTCTGAAGAGGTGGCACAGATTATGGAAAAGTATGACCTTATTGTGCTGCCTGTCACCGATTCCATTGGCAGGCTGATGGGCAGAATCACCATCGATGATGTGGTGGACGTGATCAGGGATGAAGCTGAAAAAGACTACCAGATGGCTTCCGGTATCACAACCGATGTTGAAACCACCGACTCAGCTGCCAGGCTCTCACGTGCCCGGCTTCCCTGGCTGATTATCGGATTGTTGGGAGGGATCATTGTTGCCGCTGTTATCGGCCGGTTTGAGGAGGACATCAAGATCAACCCTGAGATGGCATTTTTTATCCCCCTCATTGCAGCCATGGCCGGAAATGTGGGGATCCAGTCCTCGGCGATCATTGTGCAGGGTATCGCAACCAATAGCCTGGGGCTGGAGAGCACGTTCAGGAAGTTGCTGAAGGAGCTTTTTGTGGCACTGATCAATGGACTGATCCTCTCCGGGCTCCTCTTTCTCTATAGCCTCTTTTTCAGCAACAGTCTCGGGCTCACACTCACCGTGAGCTCCTCTCTGTTTGTGGTGATCATCTTTGCTGCGCTATTTGGCACCCTGATCCCCCTGTTGCTCAACAGGATGAAAATTGACCCGGCCCTGGCCACAGGACCCTTTATCACCACCATGAACGATATCATGGGGCTGTTCATCTACTTCCTCATGGGAAGGATTCTCTACTCCATGTTAGAGACAGTCGTACTGTAGCGGGGAAACGGGCTTAAAAGTTGGTATTGATGGCTACCACCGGATCCATCCTGGCGCCCTGCCAGGCCGGGAAGAGCCCGCTGATCAGTCCGATGAAACTGGCGATCCCCACCCCTACTAAAATATTGTTCAATGTGAGAATAACCTTGAAGTCTCCGGACAAACTGATGATTGAAGCACCCAGGAATACCAGGAGCAATCCAACAATCCCTCCGGCCAGGGAGAGCATGACCGATTCGAAAAGGAACTGAAACAGAATGAAGTACTTTTTGGCCCCCAGCGCTTTCTGTATTCCGATAATGTGGGTGCGCTCCTTCACCGAAACGAACATGATGTTGGCAATCCCGAATCCCCCAACGATGATGGAGAACACGCCGATAAGGGTTCCTGCAATCTTCAGCACAGCAAAAAGCTGATCAAGCTGGTTGTTGATGAGGCTGGTCTGGTTCATGGCGAAGTTATCCTCCTCTGACGGTTTCACCCTTCGGTATGCCCTGAGCATCTGCCTGATCTCGAAAGTAAGCTCCTCAACGCTCACCCTTCTTTTCGCTTTCACCCAGATCTGGGGATTGGAAAACTCCCGGCGTATGTCAATAAAGCCCTTGTAGTACTGGAGGGGCATGATGGCGATTTCATCCAGGACAAAGGCCTCAAAACCTCCCTTCCCCTCCTTTTTAAGAACTCCGATCACCTTCACCTTTCTACCCAGCATCTTTACGGACTTGCCCACCGGATTGGCACCTTCAAACAGCTCTTTGGCGATCTCGCTGCCAAGGACCACCACATTCCTTCCGGCATTGGCCTCAACAGCATTGAAGTACCTTCCCCTGTCCATCTCAAAAGAGCGGATATCCTGGAAACCGTTAGAAACACCGAACAGGGTGGCACCCTCCACATTGTTGTTGCCATATTCGATACGTCTCCCCACAGCTGAGAGAAAACAGGCATGCTTTGCGCTTCGGCTGTGATCCCTGATAAATTCATACTCATCGTATGTAGTCAGGGGCCGGTTCATGTACTTCCACCATGGATACTCATTTTCACCTTCCGGGGGAGTCCAGGGCCATTTTTCTATGTAGATCACATCACTTCCCAGGCTATTCACGCTCTCCCTGATGTTCGCTTCCAGGGAGTCAACGATGGTATAGACGGCAATGATCGCAAATATTCCGATGGTAATTCCAAGCAGTGAGAGCATGGCCCGGAGCCTGTTTACTGTAACAGCCTGCAGCGCCATAAGCAGACTTTCCCATATCAGGCGAATAATTTGCATTCGTTTATTGATAATTAGTTGCGCTTCTGCTTTATTTTGTCGCCGGAAACTGTTTCTTTTGCAGAGAACTTAAAGTTAGTAAGATAGTTTTAATAAAACAGCATGGCTTCCCTAAAACAGATTTCAAGCGCACTTGTTTCGGTCTACTCCAAAGATGGGCTTGACAAAATCGTCTCAAAGCTTCACGAGCTGGGCGTAACGCTCTACTCCACCGGAGGTACGCAAACTTTTATCAAAGATCTTGGGATACCGGTCACCGCAGTTGAAGAGCTTACATCCTACCCCTCAATTCTCGGGGGAAGGGTAAAGACATTGCATCCGAAAGTGTTTGGGGGGATTCTGGGCCGCAGGGAGGTTGCCGGGGACCTCGAACAGCTGGCCGAATACGGGATCCCTGAAATTGACCTGGTCATTGTGGACCTCTATCCGTT
Organism: Bacteroidota bacterium; assembly: GCA_039714775.1. Lineage (GTDB taxonomy): Bacteria > Bacteroidota > Bacteroidia > Bacteroidales. The sequence goes on along the minus strand of JBDLIQ010000025.1, from coordinate 22,121 downwards.
TGAGGATACAGTTCGGTCGGGTGCAGCCGATCAGGAGATCATTGAAAAGATCGATATCGGCGGGATCTCCCTGATCAGGGCTGCCGCGAAGAACCATAAAGATGTGCTGGTTGTGGCCTCCCGAACCCAGTACGAACCCCTGCTGACACTGCTTGAAACCGGGAATGGCACTACATCACCCAACGATCGAAGAACATTTGCCACCGAGGCTTTCAATGTCTCCTCTCACTATGATGCCGGGATCTTCAATTACTTTGATGGCGGCAACGGTTCATCACTGAAGGTGAGTGAGATAAAATCGAGAACCCTCAGGTATGGGGAGAATCCGCACCAGAAAGGAACTTTTTTCGGGGACCTGGATGAATTGTTAGAGCAGTTGCATGGAAAGGAGATCTCCTATAACAACCTTCTTGACATCGATGCTGCGGTGGGGCTGATCGGTGAATTTGAAGAGACAACCTTTGCTGTTCTGAAGCATAACAACGCCTGCGGAATAGCTTCCCGGGAGGTGCTGGCAGATGCATGGAAAGATGCACTTGCAGGAGATCCCGTCTCCGCTTTTGGAGGTGTCCTGATCACCAACCGGACCATCGATACCGCAACTGCAGAAGAGATGAACAAGATCTTCTTCGAGGTGGTCATCGCACCCGGTTATGATGCCGGCGCACTGGAAATCCTCCAGCAGAAAAAAAACCGCATTATCCTGGTTCAGAAGGAGGCAGGCCTCAGGGAACAAACCATTCGAACCATTCTGAATGGTGCGGTTGTCCAGGAGAGAGATCAGGCCACGGAAAGCAGTTCAGATCTCAATCCGGCAACCACAAAAGTGGCTGGCAAAGCACAGCTTGAAGACCTGGTTTTTGCCAATAAGATTGTTAAACACACCAAGTCCAACGCCATTGTTCTGGTAAAAAACAGGCAGTTGATCGCCTCAGGAGTTGGCCAGACCTCCCGCATTGATGCCCTGCAACAGAGCATTGAGAAAGCCCGTCATTTTGAGTTCGACCTGCAGGATGCGGTCATGGCCTCAGATGCCTTTTTCCCGTTTGCAGACAGTGTTGAAATTGCGGGAAAGGCAGGGATTACAGCAGTGGTTCAGCCCGGCGGATCGGTTCGGGACCAGGAATCGATCGACTATTGCAACGAAAATGGCATGGCCATGGTATTTACTGGGATCAGACACTTTAAGCATTAAAAACAATTTAGACATTTATACATGGGATTATTCTCTTTTCAACAGGAGCTTGCCATTGACCTGGGCACAGCCAATACAATCATCATCCATAACGAAAAGGTTGTGGTCAATGAGCCCTCCATTGTGGCCCTTGACCAGCATTCCGGGAAACTTATAGCCATCGGAGAGAAAGCCCGTCAGATGCACGGCAAAACCCATGATAGTATCAAAACGATCAGGCCGCTCCGGGATGGTGTAATTGCCGATTTCCAGGCTGCTGAGCTAATGATCAGGGGGATGATCAAGATGATCAACACCAAGCGGAAGCTTTTCACACCATCATTGAAAATGGTGGTTTGTATTCCATCCGGAAGTACAGAGGTGGAACGAAGGGCCGTTCGTGACTCCTCCGAACATGCAGGTGGACGTGATGTCTATATGATCTTCGAGCCCATGGCTGCTGCAATCGGGATAGGCCTTGATGTAGAAGCTCCAGAGGGGTGTATGGTGGTCGATATCGGAGGAGGTACCACCGAAATTGCAGTGATTGCCCTGGGTGGTATTGTCTGTAACCAGTCGATTCGTGTTGCAGGCGATGGTTTTACTACTGATATCCAGACCTACATGCGGCACCAGCACAACATTAAGATCGGGGAGCGCACGGCCGAGGAGATCAAGTTCCAGGTGGGATCGGCGCTGCCCGAACTGGATGAGCCTCCTCAGGATTTTTATGTCAGGGGACCAAACCTGATGACCGCCATGCCAATTGAGATTCCCATCTCCTATCAGGAGATCGGACATTGCCTTGACAAATCCATCTCCAAGATAGAGACCTCCATCCTCTCTGTACTTGAACAGACCCCCCCTGAGCTCTATGCCGACATTGTGACCAAGGGGATCTACCTGGCAGGAGGTGGCGCACTGCTCCGGGGCCTTGACAGGCGGCTGGCTGAAAAAATCTCTATTCCGTTCCATGTGGCAGAAGATCCACTGCAGGCTGTTGCCCGCGGCACAGGTATTGCCCTCAGAAATGTGGACAACTATCCTTTCCTGATGCGTTAAGAAGGGATTTGCATATCCGTAACAATGCCTTAATATATGAGGACGCTGCTCAGGTTTATTCAGAAGTATTCCAACTTCCTTTTGTTCCTGTTTCTGGAAACAGCGGCCATCATACTCATTGTCCAGGAGTCCCAGTTTCAGCGATCAAAGATCATTGGCCTGAACAGGCAGGTAACCGGTTCCATTTACAGCAAGGTGGATGGAGCCAGGGAGTACCTCGCACTGAAGGAATCCAACCACCAGCTTGCACAGGAGAACCTTGAGCTCAGGAACCGGTTGGACCGGTTGGGATTGCAAACGGACAGTTCCATTGTCCGGTCGGGGTTCACGGAACCATACCACTATCAATATGTGCCGGGCAGGGTGATCCGGAACAGCGTATTCAAACAGTACAATTACATCACACTCGACAAGGGAAAAAAGCATGGTGTATTCAGAGATATGGGGGTCATTTCAGACCAGGGCCTGGTGGGGATCATACTGGAAGCATCTCATAATTACTCCACTGTAATTCCGGTCATTCACCGGGACTTCAGGCTCAGTGTAAAGTTGCAATCCAACAACTATGCGGGGATTCTTCAGTGGGAGGGCGATTCACCACGATTTGCAGTGCTCAATGAAATCCCTTTTCATGTGAAGCTGCTTGAAAATGACACCATTGTAACCAGTGGTTTTTCATCCATCTTTCCTGAAGGCATCCAGGTGGGAACCATCGACTCCTTTTCGCTTGAAAAAGGAAATTTTTACGAGATCAGGGTAAAGCTGTTTACCGATTTTCAAAGCCTCTTTAATGTAAATATCATTCGGAATTTCCGTCAGGAAGAACAACGGTCCCTGGAGGAGCTGACCAGATAATGTATATTATTTTACGAAATATAGTCCGTTTTCTTGTGGTGATCCTTTTCCAGGTTCTGGTCATGGACAACGTCATGATCAACGGATACATGGTTCCATATGTATACCTGCTGTTTATCCTGCTCATGCCCTTCGAAACACCACGGTGGATTGTCCTTTTGTCAGGATTTTTGCTTGGTTTCGGAATCGACATTTTTGAACATACATTGGGGATGCACACAGCTGCCACCGTACTTGTTGCTTTTATCAGACCATACATCCTCGGTCTGATGGCTCCCAGGGATGGCTATGAGCCCGACACCTTTCCCAGGATCCGGTACTACGGGCTTCTCTGGTTTTTGAAGTACACCCTGATCATTGTCTTCATGCACCACCTTGTTCTCTTCTACCTGGAAGTATTCCAGTTACACAATTTTTTAACTACCTTGCTCAGGGTGGTCCTGAGTTCGGTCCTCTCAGCTGCAACCATTGTTCTGAGCCAGTATTTTGTATTCCGGAAATAGATAATGAACCAGTTTACAGACAGAAGGTATGTTTTTGCTGTTGCTATTGTTCTGGTGGGACTTGTATTTATCATCAGGCTTTTCCACATCCAGGTTCTGGATAAATCCTATGAACAGTTTGCCCTGAGTAATGCACAGAGTGTCAGAATTATCTACCCGGCAAGGGGGTTGATTATGGACAGGAATGGTGAGATCATGGTGTACAACCAGGCTGCCTATGACATCATGGTAACACCCCGCCTTCTGGAACCCTTTGACACCACCCGTTTGAGCAGAATCCTGGAGATCTCACGGGAGGGTGTGGAAAAGAGACTCCAATCGGCAAGGAATTACTCCTCCAGGGTCCCTTCGGTTTTCATGAAGCAGGTGAATTATGAGCAGGCGGCACTCTTCCAGGAACGGCTGTTTCAGTACCCCGGTTTCTATGTCCAGACACGTACCCTCAGAAAATACAGCAGGCCCACCGCTTCGCATGCCCTTGGTTATGTGGGAGAGGTAGACCAGGATATTCTGGACCGCGATTCCTACTACCAGTTAGGGGATTATATCGGGGTCTCGGGCATCGAAAAGGCATATGAATCTTCTCTCCGTGGGAAGAAAGGTAAAAATGTCTTTCTGAAGGATGTGCACAACCAGACCATTGAATCTTTCCAGGAGGGAAAACTTGACAGACCGGTTGAGGTAGGGAAAGACCTCACCATCACCATTGATGCCACCCTCCAGGAGTATGGAGAGGCACTGATGGAACCCTACACCGGAAGCGTTGTGGCTCTTGAACCGGCCACCGGTGAAGTACTTGCCCTGGTAAGTGCACCCACCTACCCTCCCGACCTGCTTGTGGGAAGAAACCTTGGGTCGCATTTCGGGAATCTGGCATCGGACACGCTGAACCCTCTGTTTAACAGGTCGTTAATGGCGCAGTACCCGCCGGGGTCAACATTTAAAACACTCATGGGACTGATCGGTCTCCAGGAAAAGGCGATCTCAGTATCGACCAGGCACCACTGCTATTACGGATTCTATGTGGGAAGCATCCACACCGCCTGCCACCTGCATGAAACACCTTTAAATCTTGTGGAAGCTGTTCAGAATTCATGCAATACCTATTTCATCAATGTGCTGAAGAGTATATTGCAGGACCCTGACTACAGCAGTACAGCTGAAGCATACACAAACTGGAGACAACACCTGCTCTCCCTGGGTTTCACGAAACCTCTCGGCATTGAGCTGACCAACGAACTGAATGGAAACATCCCCGAAGCGGGCTATTTTGACAGGATCTATGGAAAAGAGCGGTGGAATTACCTGACCATTCGCTCTCTTGCCATAGGCCAGGGAGAACTGCTTATCACGCCCATTCAGATGGCCAACATGACAGCCACCATTGCAAACAGGGGATACTTTATCACCCCGCACCTGGTAAAAGGGATCGAGGGTGAGGAGGGCGTTGACCCCCGGTATACCACCAGGAACTACACATCTGTCGATTCAATCAATTACCTTCCCATTGTCGACGGGATGGAACGGGTGGTAAACGGCGGACCCGGTTCCACTGCGCGTAATGCCAGGATAGATAGTATCACAGTATGCGGGAAAACCGGAACTGCAGAGAATCCCCATGGGAACGATCACTCCATTTTCATCGCCTTCGCACCAAAGGAATCACCAAAAATTGCCATCGCAGTCTATGTTGAAAACCAGGGATTCGGAACCACCTATGCCGCTCCCATTGCAAGCCTGATGATTGAGAAGTACATGACCGGAGATGTGAAGCGTACCTGGTACGAAAACTGGGTCATGCAGAAGGAACAGCCGGTGGTAACAACCCCTCTCCCCTCAGCCGATACCACTCCGCCCCTACCCGATACCAACCTGGCACCTGCCGCTATCAAACATATTTTCACCAAACCTGAACCGGTCCAGCCCGATTCGATTGTCCAAACCCCATAAGCGCACATGGACAGAAGAAACAACATCATCGCAAACATTGACTGGCTCTCCATCCTGATTTGGATTGTGATCGTGGCATTTGGATGGATGAATATCTATTCCGCCAACATCATGGAAGCCGATTCGGGTATTTTTGATTTTTCACAACGCTTTGGCAAACAGCTCATCTGGATCGGAGCCTCCATCGTGCTGGCAATCCTGCTGTTTATTCTGGATGCCAAATTCTACCTCTACTTCTCCTACCTGCTCTATGGCGTGCTTGTGTTGGTCCTGATGGCCGTGTTGGTTTTCGGAACCGAAATCAATGGTGCCAGGAGCTGGTTTGTTATTGGTGGTTTTCAGTTTCAGCCTTCGGAATTCGCAAAGCCTCTTACAGCACTGGCCCTGGCCAGGTTGCTGACCTCACACAATTTCGAGTTGAAACGGTTTACCAACCTTCTGAAGGCGGGCACTATAATTGTGGTTCCTCCGGCATTGATCCTGTTACAACCTGACCTGGGATCTACACTGGTCTATTTCGCATTTATTTTTGTCCTTTTCAGGGAGGGTTTTTCAGTCAATGTCATGTTGATGCTTGCCGCCCTCATGGTCCTGTTTATCGTCACACTCCTTCTGGACAAGGTATTGATCCTTCTGCTGCTTGTTGTACTGGGACTGCTGATCTACCTTTTTGTGACCAGATCTGTAAAAAAGGCTGTTGTTATTGCGGTTTTTACTGCACTGCTTTTCTCTGCACTTTTTGGACTTAACCTCCTGTTTAAAACAGCTTTTTCCCTGTTCACACTGGGACTGGCTACTGTTGCTTTCATTGCAGTTGTATTGACCATTAAAGGAGTCAACAGGAAAAAAATAAACCATCTGAAGATTCTGGCCGGTATTGTAATTGCCATCGGGTTTATAATTTCTGTCAACTTTGCCATGACCAATATCCTGAAACCGCACCAGCAACACCGGATCTATGTAACCCTGGGTCTGGAGGACGATCCCCAGGGTGTAGGATACAATGTAAACCAATCGAAAATTGCCATTGGATCCGGTGGGTTCAAAGGCAAAGGATACCTGAACGGAACGCAAACAAAACTTCACTTTGTCCCCGAGCAGAGCACCGATTTCATTTTTTGCACAGTGGGAGAAGAGTGGGGATTTTTGGGCACCACATTGGTTATCCTTCTTTATGTGGGACTCATGATCCGAATGATCTTCCTGGCAGAAAGACAACGATCAGCCTTCAGCCGTATCTTCGGATATGGTTTCATCTCGATCCTTTTCACACACTTCGTCATCAACATAGGAATGACCATAGGAATGCTCCCTGTCATCGGCATCCCACTGCCCTTTTTCAGCTATGGAGGCTCATCACTCTGGGCATTCTCCATGTTCCTTTTTATCTTCCTCAGGCTCGATGCCAGCCGCCTTGAATTTCTTGACTGAAACAGGCTGAACATCACGCGTTTACCGGATATAGACCCTGCTGATCCTTTCAATTCTTCTCTTTTTTTTGTATCTTTGCAATCCGCCACAAAAAATGGCACCCATTTCCAAACCAGGAGGAGTCCCTTATGAAGTATCAGGCATATGCAAGACATAATTTTCAAAAAATTCCCACTTTCGGTAGGTTAAGCCCCCGACAGACCCGTGCCATCAGAATCGTATCCGAAGTATTGCCTTTTAAGACCAACAACTACGTAATCAACGAACTGATCGACTGGGACAATTATGAGGATGACCCCATGTACATCCTCAATTTTCCCCAGGAGGCCATGCTGAAACCATCTCAGTTCAGGACCCTCTCCAAAATGGTGGAATCGAATGCAAATAAGACCGATCTGGCCAAATATGTCAATGAATTAAGGCTCACCCTGAACCCACACCCGGCCGGTCAGCTGGAACATAACGTTCCCATGCTCAATGGAGAGAAACTGACCGGGATACAGCATAAATACCGGGAAACCATGTTGTTTTTTCCCTCCCAGGGTCAGACCTGTCACGCATACTGTACATTCTGCTTCAGATGGCCCCAGTTCACCGGACAAAGTGAATTGAAATTCGCCATGAAGCAACCGGGACTGGTGGTCTCCTACCTGAAGGAGAATCCATCCATCACCGACATCCTGATCACAGGTGGGGATCCCATGACCATGAAAGCATCGGTCATAGAGCGGTATATGGATGCGATCCTTGAGGCGGACCTCCCACAGCTAAAGACCATTCGCATTGGGACCAAGTCACTCTCCTTCTGGCCTTACCGGTATGTGACCGATCCCGATTCTCAGCAGTTGTTGAATGTTTTCCGCAAGGTGACCGACAGTGGGCTGCACCTGGCTTTTATGGCACATTTCAACCACCACAGGGAGCTGGAGACAGACATTATGAAAGAGGCCGTTCAGAGGATCAGGGAGACAGGGACACAGATCCGCACCCAATCTCCCTTGCTCAAGAACATCAACAACGATCCACAGGTCTGGGCCAATATGTGGCGTACGCAGGTTGATCTGGGGATGATTCCCTATTACCTGTTTATGGCAAGAGATACCGGTGCTCAATCCTATTTTGGAGTATCACTCGATCAGGCCCACAAGGTTTTTAACGAAGCCTATAAACAGGTAAGTGGCGTCTGCCGGACCGTCAGGGGACCAAGCATGTCTGCCGGTCCGGGTAAGGTCCGGGTATCAGGTATTGCAAAGATCCAGGGTGAAAAAGTCTTTGTTCTTGAATTCCTGCAGGGCAGGAACCCTGACTGGGTAGGAAAACCATTTTTCGCCGCATACGATCCTAAAGCCCAGTGGCTGGATGAACTTGTGCCGGCATTCGGAGAGAAGGAGTTTTTCTATGAGCAGGAGTACAGGAAGCTGCTCAAGGTGGATAAACTGCCGGGACACACCCTCCAGTCAGAGAATAAACAATCCGCTTAAATTAACAATCGGGGTAACCTGTCCGCTGGTTGTTGATGGTGATCTTGTACTTATCCTCCAGGAAATCGATGATCAACGGGAAGAATTCAAGAAAATCTTCCTGAAAGGATGAATAGTGCTCACGGAGCACCTCAACGGCGTACCCGGCATGGTTGGGCAGTGAGGTGTTCGCTGCCATCCGTTCAAGCACCAACTCGATCCCATCTACCTCCTGGTAGGCCATCATCCAGTTGTTTTCCAGGAAGGTGGGAAACCACCTTTTAATGGCTGCCGGCAGTACCTGGTAATTCCGTTTCAGCAGATCGTAGGTGCGGCTGACATAATCCTGAAGGGGAAGATCTGAGAAATCGTCCCAGAGCGCTGCCAGGAAATGATCATAAAAAATGTCGGTGATGATCCCGGCATACTTGTGGTATTTGGCTGCAACACGCTGTTTATTCCTCCTGGTGATGGGATGCATATCCGTAAAATAATCGATATCCCTGTGAATCAGGATTCCCCTCTTCACCTGCTCAGGAAACTGAAGGTAATTCCTTCCCTTCACATAGTCCCCCATAAAGTTTCCAACGATGATCTCTTCGTTACAGCCGGAAAGGTAAGTATGTGCCAGAAAGTTCAAAACGCAGTTTTGTATTTAGTAATACGTTGAAGTTATTAAAATGTTTTCATGCACAGCTATTATAAAGCATATTCGGTCCGACTCCCTCAATATTCATTTACATTTAGCCTGAATACTTCACATAAAGGATCACAAAAGTCAAAACCACCCAATTTATGACCAGAAAGAACATTTTGATTATCGGAGCCGCAGGAAGGGATTTCCACAACTTTAACACCTACTTCAGAGATAAAGAGAGATACAGGGTGGTGGCATTTACCGCCGCCCAGATCCCCGATATTGACGGACGAAAGTACCCGGGGGAACTGGCCGGTAAACTGTACCCGGAGGGAATCCCTATCTATGCAGAGGAGAAGCTCACAGGACTCATCCATGAATTGGAAGTAGAAACATGTGTCTTCTCATACAGCGATCTTCCTTACCAGAAGGTGATGGCCGTCAGTGCAGTGGTCAATGCAGCCGGTGCAAATTTCGAACTGCTGGGAACCAATGATACCATGATAAAGAGTACCAAACCGGTTATTGCAGTCTGTGCAGTCAGAACCGGGTGCGGTAAAAGTCAGACGTCGAGACGGGTAATCGAGCAACTGATGGAGAGAGGTTTGAAGGTGGTGGCCATCAGGCACCCCATGCCGTACGGGGACCTGGTTGCCCAAAAGGTTCAGCGATTCGCCACTGTGGATGACCTGCAAAAACAGAACTGTACCATCGAGGAGATGGAGGAGTATGAACCCCATGTGGTGAGGGGCAATGTCATCTATGCCGGTGTGGATTATGAGGCCATTGTACGGGAAGCAGAGCAGGATCCCGATGGCTGTGATGTGATCCTCTGGGACGGGGGAAACAATGACTTTCCCTTCTACAAATCCGATCTGACCATCGGTGTGGTGGATCCACACCGGGCAGGACATGAACTCTCTTACTATCCCGGCGAAGTGGTCCTCAGGATTTCCGATGTGGTGGTCATCAATAAGATGGACACCGCCCCGCCGGAAGGGGTGCAGGTGGTTCGTGAGAGTATTGAGAAGGTCAATCCAAATGCCATTGTCATTGACGGTGCATCCCCCATCCGGGTGGATCATCCGGAATTAATCAAGGGGAGAAGGGTCCTGGTTATTGAAGACGGACCCACCCTCACACATGGTGAGATGAAGATTGGAGCCGGGGTGGTGGCTGCAAGAAAGTTCGGTGCCGCGGAGCTCGTGGACCCCAGGCCTTTTACAGTAGGCAGGTTAAGTGAAACCTTCGAGATTTATCCTGAAATCGGTGTATTGCTTCCGGCCATGGGTTATGGAGAACAACAACTGAAGGACCTGGAAACAACGATCAACCAGACCGATTGTGATTCGGTGGTTATCGGTACACCCATTGACCTGAACCGGCTTATCAGCATAAAAAAACCATCCACCCGGGTCTATTATGATCTTCAGGAGATCGGAGAACCGGATATCGCCTCTGTGCTTGATGAATTCATTAAAAAAAACAGCCTTGGATGAGGTGATTCAGTTGCCATAATCTCCCTGCAAATTTCATTTTCGCGGGGAATTATTGTACTATTGTAAAACCACTTGAGCCAAAAAACAATACTTCTATGAAGAGACTATTGTTATTTGCTGCTTTGGGTGTTTTTTTTACCCCCTCTTTCGCCAGGCAGGACACTGCCTATCCAAAGAAAATCTATACCACCACAGAGGTATCGACTCCTCCTGAAATCGATGGATGGCTCAACGATGAGGTCTGGGAGAAGGCTGACTGGCAGGGGGATTTCCATATGTACGAACCTTACGATGACAGGCCGGCCACCCAGCAAACCAGGTTCAGGGTCCTGTTTGACAGGGAGAACATCTACCTGGCGATCCGTGCTTTTGATTCAGCACCAGACAGCATCGTTAAGAGACTTACCCGCAGGGATGATCTGGACGGGGATATGGTGGCTTTCCAGTTTGACAGCTACCATGACCTGCAGACCGCTTTTGTGTTTGCAGTCAGTGCCGCTGGTTCAAAGATGGATGCATATGAATCGGAAGATGGCAATAACATGGATGAGACCTGGAATGCAGTCTGGTGGGCAAAGACACAGATCGATAACCAGGGATGGACCGCTGAGATTAAAATCCCGTTCAGTCAGCTTCGCTTTGACCGTTCCGGCGGGGGCGTCTGGGGGTTTCAGGTGATGCGGGAGCTGTTCCGCACCAGTGAGACCTCCCTCTGGCAGCCAATTTCGAAAGAGGCCCCCGGATGGATCCATCTCCTGGGGGAGATTCACGGATTGCAGGATATTGATCCGAAGAAACAGGCCGAGATCACCCCCTATGCAGTGGCAGGCAATCAAAGGTATGAAAAGGAACCGGAGAATCCATTCCGGTCCGAAGGACAAGAACCAATCTTCAATGCAGGTCTTGATGCCAAGATCGGGATCACAAACAATTTTACCCTGGACATGACCGTCAATCCCGACTTTGGACAGGTGGAAGCCGATCCGTCACAGGTAAACCTGACAGCCTTTGAGACTTACTTTGAGGAGCAGCGCCCCTTCTTTATGGAGGGGAAGAACATTCTCGATTTCGATCTGGCAGTTTACGACATGAGCAACCTGTTCTATTCACGGCGGATCGGGCGCCGTCCGCACCATCATCCTTCCCTTGGCGAAGGTGAATACGCTCAAGTGCCAGAGTTTACAAACATCCTCGGTGCTGCCAAGGTTACAGGAAAAACCAAAAATGGATTATCAATTGGGATTATGGAGAGCGTAACATCCAGGGAAAAGGCTGAAATTGACCACAATGGTGAACGGAGTTTTGAAACGGTGGAACCCCTCACCAGCTACTTTGCAAGCAGTGTTTCCAAAGAGTTCAATAAAGGAAATACCCGCCTGGGGGGAATGATCACCTCCACCAACCGGTTCAATGATGAAGCGCACCTGGACTATCTCCACACCTCTGCACTGTCGGGAGGTATCGATTTTCAGCACTATTTCAAAGAGCGGAATTATCTGCTCTCATTTTCCACCTACATGGGCCGGGTTAATGGCTCCGAAGAGGCTCTGATCCGGACCCAGGGCTCTCCTGTACACTATTTCCAGCGTCCCGATGCCGACTACGTGACCCTCGACTCGGCAAGAACCTCTCTTTCCGGGGCCGGGGGGAGCCTGCAGCTGGGTAAACAGAGTGGCAGGTTGCGTTTTATGGGTTTCCTCTATGTGAACTCACCGGGACTGGAGCTCAATGACCTTGGCTTCAAGAATTCGACCGATGAGATCTTCCAGATCTTCTGGGTTGGTTACCGGTTTAATGAACCCTTCAGTATTTTCAGGAGTGCCGCACTCAACATCAACCAGTGGAGCGGCTGGGATTTTGGGGGGAACCACCAGATGGTTGGTAGCAACCTGAACGGACATGCGGAGTTTAAAAACCTGTGGCGTGCCGGATTCTTTCTTGATGCGGATTCTGAGATGCGCAGGAATACCCTGCTTCGCGGAGGCCCCGCCATCGTCCTGCCTGGCGGGTCCACTGCCTCCCTTTTTGTATCTACCAGCTCCCGAAAAAAGCTGGAGTTGGAGGTTGATGGCTATTATTACCTCGGGTATGAGGGTTCAGCATTAAGTTCAGGTATTGAATTTGCGCTCACCTATAAGCCCATCAGTAACCTGAATCTCTCCCTTGAAACTGAAGTTGACTTCCGCCAGAGGGAGCTTCAATATGTAACCCAGGAGAACTTTACCACTGATACACGGTATGTTTTTGGAAGCATTGACCAAAAAACCATCAGCATGTCGGTCAGGGTGAACCTGATCCTTACCCCGGAATTCTCGATCCAGTACTGGGGCCAGCCATTCATTGCATCGGGTGGTTACAGCGATTTCAAATACATTACCAATTCAACGGCGGAGAGTTACCATGACAGGTTTCATAGTTACGGGAACGGGGAGATTGCCTATGATGCTGATCAGGGTCTCTATACCGTCACCGAATCGGGTTCAGGTCTGAACTATGCATTTGAAGATCCCGATTTCAACATCAGGGAGTTCCTTTCCAACCTGGTGTTTCGGTGGGAATACAGGCCAGGCTCCTCCATCTACCTGGTCTGGTCGCAGTCCAGATCGGGATTTGACCCTTATGGACAATTACAGTTTAAAAACGACTTAACCGACATTTGGGAGGAACATCCGACCAATGTGATCCTGCTGAAAGTCTCCTACCGCCTCGGGAGGTAACTCTTTTACAGGCAATCAATATCAATCAATCCGTTATCATGTGAATCCCAGCAATGCCATGCATCATCTCCGAAATGTGATGGAGCTTTCACACGGCCCTCTATGGTGGTGGTGTTCCACTCGATGTTGGTCACTCCTGCAGTCAGCGAGATGGTGTAGGATGCATCATAAACCTCTTCAGGCATATACTCCAGCATAATGAAACTGCCGGTCTCATTCTGGTCAGGCTCGGTATAGCTGTATTTCAGGTCGGCTTCTCCGGTCTCATAATCCTTGTTCCATTCGATCCCGAGGAGAGCGATGGTCCCATCCTTATAGAGGGTCCAGCTGGCATGCGTATGGTCATAACGAACCACACCGTCAAACCACTTCACCTCCTGGTTTGAGGTCAGCGCCGAGGCGACAACCATCTCCACTGAAAACTCCTCATTATTGATCCTGGCAGCTGTCAGGGTTACCGTATAATCCATAGAGACATCATTAAAATCGAAGGACCACTCCCAGGAATTATCTCCCATATAGACAGGAGTCTGTTGCAGGGCATGACCATAAGCCATTACAGGAAGTACTGTTACCAGTCCAGCACTCAGGTTCCAAAATCCAACAGTAAGGTATGAATAGAGGAAGTTGTTAACTGTACTCCCGGTACCTTTTTTTGCTGCGGGCTGTTCAGCAAATGCGGAAAAATCCATTTGCAGGCTCTCAACAGGAGGAAGTTCAGGACGCTCATCAACAGGCTCCTTATCACATGAAGCCACCGCAAACAACATGGACAGCGCAAGCATCAACGCTGTTATCGATCTGATATTCAAAGTTTTCTTCATAACATCTCTTAATTTTAATAACCATTAATACGTTATTATATACGCAATAAAGGTTCATTTGTTTCAAAATCCGTGCCACCACACTTTTTGACGAATGAACTGAACATATCAGTTTCTTCCACAATGTTTTGTCTATTTTTATGGAGGTTGGATTGCTTTCAACATGCGAAGGATCGTACAAAACATAAATAACAGGCTTTCGCTTGGCTTTAGCTTCAGGGATGACAGGGAGCTTATCTCCCTGGTGTATATCAACTATTTTCTGATCTTCATCTTTGGTATCGGGGTGATCGTGCTCCATGCCACATATGACCCTGTGCAACCTGCTGGTTACCGGTATCATGCCATGATCGGATTTTTCCTGGTGGAGTTATGGCTCCTCCGAAGACGATGGATCACACTGGCAAGGGTCCTGATGCTGACCATACTTCCCTTCGTGTTGATCATATTCCCCCCCCCAATGGGGTATCTTATGGATGAGTTCTTTTTCTGGTTTCCATACCTCCCCATCGGGCTGTCGCTGATTCCCCATTTCATCCTTCATACACACAGACACCGGGCTGCACTGATCATCACCCTGGGATTCTATTTCCTGATAATTCTGTTGGTAGACGACTACCTGATCCTTTTCAGCAATAGGAATAACACCAACGCTGGCATAGTCAAAGTTGTGGAGGAGACCCGGTTCTATTACCAACTTCTCCCGACCTTTATATTCCTGTTTGTGAATGTAACCCTGGGACTGCTGTTTGCCAGGACCTACAGGTATGAGGAGATCATGCGCCGGCAGCAGGAGGAGCTGGTACAGTCCGAAAAGATGGCATCACTGGGAACCCTGACATCCGGACTTGCCCATGAGATCAACAATCCCCTGAACTTCATCTCAGGGAGCCTCCAGGCACTGGCAACCCTGCGGAAGCAGTACGACTGCCTGGAAACCGGTCAGGACAAGGATAAGAAAAAGATCCTTCAACAGCGGGAGCTTATGATCCAAAACGCATTAGAAGGGGTGAACCGGGCTGAGGAAGTTGTCAAAAAGCTGCTCTTCTTTGCCAATCCTGAAGTGGAGAAAAAAACAGAAGTGGACCTGGATAGCCTGGTTCAAAAAGCGGTCTCAACTGTAGAATCCGTCCTCCCCTATTACATTCGGTTAAAAATTGAGATCCCCGGAGATCTGAAGGTGCATTGCCAGGCCCGGCAAATCCACCTGGTATTTACCCACATACTCCGAAATGCCATTGATGCTCTGGAAAGCAAGCTTCAGAAAGGAAGGGAGACCATTGAGGTTATTGCTTCGAAAGAGAAAATAAACCAGGTCCCGTATACCAGGATCTCTTTTAGCAACACCGGTCCGCCCATACCCGAAAAGGAGCTCAGCCACATTTTTGATCCCTTTTTCTCATCAAAAGAGGCCGGTGAGGGAGTTGGATTGGGCATGTCACTCAGCTACATGATCATCAGGGAGCACGGAGGCAGAATAGAGGTCAAAAACGAAGCGGAAATGGTCAGATTCAATCTGCTGCTGCCTTTCAGGGATCTGCCCGGACCGGATGCAAAGACGAATTAACGTTTAAATGCCTCCCGGATATCATCTAACAATTTGTCTTTTTTCCAGGGCTTCATTACATACCTGAAAATCAACTCCTTATTGAATCCTTCGAGCATTACTTCCGACTCCATGAAGCCGGTCAGCAACATGCAGACTCTCTTCTGATTCTCCCTCTTCACCTCCTTGATGAAATCAAGGCCGTTCATGCCAGGCATTTTCAGATCCGAAATAATCACCTGTATATCCGGTTGGGATTCGAGGATTTCAAGACCCTTCCCGGCTGAAGTGGCGGTCACTACATCCAGTTCATTCATGAATGTAAGCCGCAACAGCTCCAGGTTGATCGATTCATCATCCACATAGAGTACCCTGGGAAGTGCCATCGCCGGTCTGCTAATTGGATTTTGAATGCTCTTCGGCAGTTACAACCTGATAAGACTTATCCACGATCAGATCCGCCTGTGGCTTCAATGAAACCACAGCCTGGTGCTCCTTCTCCAGGATCGCCAGCCTGAATTCGTTCATCGCCTCTTTCATCCGGATCCTCTGGTTGATCTTTGTCTCATGGTAGGTCAGATCAATAAAAACTTTCGTGTCAATCTCAGGTGCATTAATGGCGTAGAGTCCGTCGAGAATCAACAGGTCGATCTTGCTAAAATCGGTGATCAGCTTATCGACCTGTTCCGGGATCAGGTCGATGCAGGGAATCATACACTCCTGCTCCTCTTTAAAATCACGGAGGGTCTTTCTGATCTTGATCCAGTCATACTCTTCGAGACCGATTTTATCAAACCCCTTGTTGCGGCGCCACTCCTCCCTTAGCAAGGGCTGGATTTTGTAATAGTTATCGGTATGGATCACCTTCACCCTGACATTGGCCTCCTTAAGAAGCTTCCCCAGGGCATGGGCCAGTTCGGATTTTCCTGATCCCGATTCACCAGAGATCCCAACCACACAGCGGTAACGCTCATCCCTCTCTTTGCGCCTCTCGGTCAGCCGATCAAAGATGGCCTGGGCAGCCTCCTTGTGCATGTCATTGATCAACAGAATATCTCCTAACATCAGATCGGTTTTTAACTTTCAACTAATTTTACTGTCCCGGGTGTGATATCCACTTTATACTGAACACCCCTGAATCTGAAACAGAATTGCAGCCCTGTCCACCGGTCCGGCAATACCGGGTTCAGTTCAGGTTGTTCCCCTTTCAGGTCCAGTCCACCGAAAGTAAAGATCACATCACAAACCGTACCGGCCATCACCCCGCAGTGGATCCCCTCCCCTGTGGTTCCTCCCTGGATATCCACCAGGTCGCTTCGCAATGCATCCATAAACATGTTCCAGCCGCTCTCTCTCTGCCCCATCTGCCAGGCCAGCCGTGCATGCACCAACCTGCTCAGCGTGGAACCATGAGAGGTCCTCTCAATATAATAATTAAAATTGGTCTCCAGTATGTCTTCCGGAACAGGATAGTCCAGATCTGTAAGAATGCGCTTCACTTCCGGCTCACCCAGGTTGTAGAAGCTCATCAGCAGGTCGGCCTGTTTTGCCAGCTTGTAATCGTCCGGCGACTTCCCTTCGGCCTTCAGAATACGGTCCAGTCTGTGGATGTCTCCATACCTCTTCGTGTATCCATCCCAGTCAAGCTCATCCAGAAGGAAATAGCCCCTGAACTGTTCTATCACCCCGTTTTCGTTGATGTTCAAAGCCAGACTGTGCATGATCTCATCCCAGCGGATCAGGGCCTCCCTGTCCAGGGACAACTGACTAAGTACCCTCTCCCTGTGATCGGGGGTCAGGTTTTCCACAACACGGAATGCTTTGTCCAGCATCCAGCTCACCATCAGGTTGCTGTATGCATTATCGGTGAGGCCACCCTCTGCGCTCCCCGGAAGCTTCTCATGAAATTCGTCGGGACCCATCACCCTGTCGATGTGATAGCGGTCACCGGAATCATCCGGCCTGGCTTTGCTCACCCAGAACTTACAGATATCGAGCAGGAGTTCGGCCCCGTATTGGTTCATAAACTCCAGATCGCCTGTTGCATGGTAATAGTTCCAGGTATTGTAGGCAATGGCAAGTGAGATGTGCCTCTGCAACGAGCTGTAATCATCTCCCCACTCTCCCGACAGGGGATTCAGGTGGATTACCTGGGTCTCTTCACGACCGTCGCTGCCGCTTTGCCATGGAAACATGGCGCCCTCATACCCATACTCCTTTGCATATGCCCTGGCTGCATCCAGTCGATTGAAGCGGTAGATCAGAACCGACCTGACCACCTCCGGAAAATGGAGGTTGTAGAGAGGGAGCATGTACAGTTCATCCCAGAAAATATGACCCCTGTAGGCCTCCCCGTGCAGTCCCCGGGGTGGGATCCCGGCGTCCAGTCCGGCATGATGTGACGAGGCCGAGACCATCATCTGGAACAGGTGCAAGCGGACCAGGCGCTGTGCCTCCCTGTCCCCTTCAATGACCACATCGATCTCCTTCCATATCTCCTCCCAGGAGCCGGCCGATCGATCCATCTCCTCTTTGTACGAGTGCATCTTCTCCTGCGTGGAGAGAGCCCTTTGCAGTGGAGCATCAACACCCGGATCCCTGGATGTGAATATGGAGACCAGCTTCTCAAGGACAATCTCTTTACCCTGGGCGCCCGCTGCGGTAAAGGTCTGGCGGATCCATCCACTGCCGCTCTCTCCATCCTGCTTAACCCCTCCGGCTGCAGCAGAAACCCTGTGCGATGCACAGACCGCTATAGCAATATCTGACTGTGATGTCTTCACCACCAGCTCCATCCGGTCACCATGCGCCTCCTCCGAAACCGGTAGCAGATGCTGCTGGTTCAGGTCATTGTATCTTTCAACTCCTGCATTCCTGTGATCCCCGCGCAGTTCAGAACGGATCTCAATGGTCGCATCGTAGTTAAGCGGCTTGATGGCGTAACGCAAACCGGCCCTGTGCGGATCGGTCATGCTGGCAAACCGGGATGAGGTAACCTCTGTCCTGCGTCCCGACTGATCCTCCACCACCAGCTCACGACGCAACTCGCCCCGCTGCATATCGAGGGTGCGGTCAATGCTTTTAATTTTCAAACTGGATTCGGGTCTGAATCCAAACCACTCCCCCCCGTCAATCCTGAAGGTGACCGGCAGCCAGTTTGAGATATTTACAAAATCCTCGTTTTCAATGTCCCGGTCCCCCACCTTCGAAACCAGCCGGTTAAAGAGCCCTGAAATATAGGTGCCGGGATAATTCACCCGGTTCGCAGCACTCTCTTCCATGGCACCACGGGTTCCGAAATAGCCATTCCCCACGGCAAGCAGGGCCTCCCTGGAGCGCTCCGACTCCTCCTGGTAATCATGGTACCTGAGTTTCCAGCCATCATCCTCCATTCCTGTTTCGAACCACCTGTTGATCCCCTCCAGGCCAACCTCTCCTATATCCTCCACCACAATATCCCCGCCTCCCAACTGCAGTTCGCGTATGTTATTCTCTCTTGCCAGTCCCAGAACCAGTCCAAAATTTCCAGCCTTTCCGGCCTGAACCCCTGAGAAAGCATCCTCGACAACCACCGAGCGGTGATAGGAGACTCCCAGGTTATCGCATGCTGTGGTAAAAATATCGGGTTCCGGCTTCCCCTGGAGACCGATCTCCGCAGAGACCACGCCATCCACACGGGTTTCAAACAGCTCCAGCAACCCGGCCTTCTCAAGAACAGGTTTGCAATTCTTACTGGATGAGGCTACTCCGATCCTCACTCCCGCTTTTTTCAGGCCATAGAGGAGCTCCACGCTGGAATCGTAGACCTCAACACCCTCCTCGTTCAGCACCTGGTTAAACATGATGTTCTTGCTGTTTCCCAAACCACAAACGGTCTCTTTCTCAGGATCATCCTCCGGATCTCCAAAGGGTATCTCAATCCCCCTTGATTCAAGAAATGAAGCCACACCTTTGTACCGGGGCTTGCCATCCACAAACGGAAGGTAGTCTCCGGCATGGGTAAATTCCCTGAATGGTTCACTATCCCGCTCTTCACGCATTCTCATGTAATTATCAAACATCTTCTTCCAGGAAGAAGCATGCACCAGGGCAGTTTTGGTGATCACGCCGTCCAGATCAAAAATAACTGCATCGAATTTGGGTATAAATGCCATATGCTGAAATAATATATTTGGTATTGGCGATGAAGGTATCTAATTTTATAGAAGCTTTCAAAACATTTGTTATAAAAATAACAGTTAAATGCAACGACTTATCCTGGCTTCAAACCTTCTGCCTGTGCATATTGCATGGGATGATGGAAAGTATCTGATAGAGAAGACCGATGAACAGACCATTTCGGGCCTTCAGAATTTCTACGGGGATTTTAATCCGAAGTGGGTCGGGCTGACCAGTTTCGAGAACCACGACTTTACCCTGGAAGAGGCCCAGAAGCTTGAAAACCAGCTGGAACCATTCGACTGTATCCCTGTATTTCCGCGGTCCCGGGACCGGAACCTCTATCTCCATGGTTTTTCACGCAATACCATCTGGCCCCTGTTTCACTATTTCACCGAAAATGTAACATACAGCGAGGTGTCGTGGAAGGCCTATGTAAAGATCAACCGGCTCTACGCTGAAAAGATCCTGCAGTTCATCAATGACGGGGATATTCTCTGGATCCACGATTACCACCTCATGTTACTGCCCCAGATGATCAGGGAGAAGAAACCGGGTGTCTCCATCGGACTCTTTATCCATGTGACATTTCCATCCTTCGAAATATTCAGGTTGCTCCCCTGGAGGCAGGAGTTGATTGAAGGAATGCTGGGTGCGGATCTTATCGGATTTCAAACCTACGACTATGTGAGGCACTTCATGAGTTCGGTAAGAAGACTGATGGGTGTGGATTCTGTCTTCAACCGCATCTCAATCGGGGAGAGAACCCTGAAGGTGGATGTCTTTCCAAAAGGGATCAATTATGACCGGTTCAGGAATAAAGCGCTCTCAATTCACAATGATGAGTCGCGGAGTTCGGTCATCCAGCAGGAGATGAAACTCTTTAAAGAGTCGGGAAACCTGGAAAAACTGATCCTCTCCATCGATAAGCTCGATTATACCAAGGGGATTCCACAGCGCTTAAGGGCATTTGAAAGATTCCTCCAAACCTATCCGGAGTACCAGGACAGGGTCAGTATGATCGTACAGGCCGTTCCTTCCGGGGAGACCAGTGAGTCCTTTTTCAATCTAAAGAGCAAGGTGGACGAACTGGTGGGACACATTAACGGAAATTACGGGACCATTAACTGGACCCCGGTACGTTACCTGAACCAGACCTTTACCATGGACGAGCGGATCGATCTCTACTCCCTTTCCGATATTGCCCTGATCCTTCCTCTTCGTGATGGTATGAATCTGGTGGCCAAGGAGTTTGTTGCTTCACGGCACAATGGCGAAGGGGTATTGATCCTGAGTGAACTGGCCGGTGCATCCAAAGAGCTTCATGAGGCGCTGCTGGTTAACCCCAACAACCTTGACGATATTGCAGAGGCGATCAGGGAGGCCATTGAAATGCCGGAGGCAGAACAGGTTCGCAGAAATAAGGTGATGATGCAAAGGCTGCAGCGTTATACCGTGGAGCGCTGGGCCAGTGAATTCATCAACAGCCTGGAGGGGGTGAAAGAGATCCAGGAGTTTACCCTCACAAAAAAGATCAACATTACCCGGATGAAGAAGCTCGTGGAGACCTATGGGAAAGCAAAAAAACGGATGCTTTTTCTCGATTACGACGGCACCCTCTCCTGGTTCAAAAAGAACCCGGAGGATGCAAAGCCCGACCAGCAGCTCTATGAGATCCTTCAGAGGCTTACCATCGATAAAAACAACATGGTGGTAATCATCAGCGGAAGGGATAAGGAGACCCTGGGAAGATGGTTTGATGAAAGCTGGAACATTCACTTTGTTGCCGAACATGGCGTATGGCTCAGGGAACCCGGCGAATCGTGGCACATGATGGAGCAGATTGACAACGAGTGGATGGAGTCTGTTCAGCCCCTGCTGGAGTACTATGTGGACCGGACGCCCAGGACATTCATCGAGCACAAGAACTTCTCCCTGGTCTGGCACTACAGGAAGGCCGACCCCGACCTGGGAATGCAGCGCGCCTGGGAGTTAAAGGATGAATTGCGCACCCTCACCTCCAACCTGAACCTGGAGATTATGGATGGCGATAAGGTGCTGGAGATCAAATATTCCGGCATCAACAAAGGGAGGGCTGCCACATCCAAGATGGGTGACAACCTCTGCGACTTTATCCTGGCTGTGGGGGATGACTGGACCGATGAGTATACCTTCGATGCCATGCCCGAGGGGGCCTACTCCATCAAGGTGGGCACCAAAACAACCAAGGCCTCCTACTACATCGAAAGTGTGGACCTGGTACGGGAGCTGCTGTGTCGTTTTACTAAAAAGAAATGTGATGACT
>JBDLIQ010000024.1:0-38965 GCA_039714775.1 Bacteroidota bacterium | reverse complement strand
TAGCATTAATGATTAATTTTGCACAGAACCGTTGTAAAACCGATCTGCCATGAATCAAAGAACCATCCCAACCATACTTATGCTTGCCTCTCTTTTTTTCGGAGCATCCGCACAGGAGCAGAATATGAAGGTGAAGATTTCCAACCTGGAGCGTGAAACTACCCTGGTTGACAACATCACCACATCCTCCTCCACTTCATCTGTGGTGCCCAATTTTCCGGTGGTAAGGGGAGGAGTCCAGGAGCATCTGAATTTCGAAGATGTGGACTGGATCATTGTCCGTCATGACCTTCCACCAAGCGACCCCAATCGGTTTATCAGCGTTGAACTCGAATTTAGGGATGGGAGATCCGGTCTCTATGAAATGGTGAAGTACATCCGCTTTTCGGGAAAAGCAGGGGAGGATAGTTTCAGTATAAAGCTCATGAATATCAACACCGTGGAGGTGGTTCATAAGAGGTAGGACGCTTTCTGGAATTTAATAATTACAAACAAACTATGATGCAAAAAATCTATCTGGCAGGACTGTTATTTATTATGATAACAGCCTCATGTACAACAGAATATCATGTTTCCACAGCAGGAGATGACCAGCACAGTGGTTCATCCGGAAAACCCTTCAGGACCATTTCGAAGGCTGCAGAGGTGGCACAACCCGGAGATGTAATTACTGTTCACGAAGGGATCTACCGGGAACAGGTAAACCCTCTCCATGGCGGGAGTTCAGAGGATAAGAGAATTGTCTACCGGGTCGCTGAAGGAGAGCGGGTGGAGATCAGGGGATCAGAAATTGTTACCGGATGGGAACCCCGGGGCGAAGGGGTGTGGATGGTAACGCTTCCCAACTCCCTCTTTGGTGACCACAATCCGTTTGCCATAAACATTGCAGGGGACTGGCTGGTTGATGGACACTGGAACCATACCGGAGAGGTCTACCTGAATGGAGAGTCGTTGTATGAAGCTGATTCTCTGGAAGGGGTGATGGAGCCGGTTCCACATGAACGGAGCCTGGACAGAGAGGCTGCCCTCTTGAAGTGGTACGCCGAGGTGGGTGAAGATGAAACCACCCTCTGGGCTAATTTCCATTCAGCAGATCCAAACAAAGAGCTGGTGGAGGTACATGTGCGCGAAGCCTGTTTTTACCCGGATCAGCCGGGCAGGAACTACATTACGGTGGATGGGTTCCATATGAGCCAGTCTGCCACCCAGTGGGCACCTCCCTCAGCCGAGCAGGTGGGACTCCTGGGAACACACTGGAGCAAGGGGTGGATTATTCAGAACTGCACCATCCACGATTCCAAATGCTCCGGGATCACCCTGGGAAAGGACCGGAAGAGTGGCCACAATGAGTGGCTTGAAGGAACTGCCACCAGTGGAGCGGACTATTATAACGGGATCATTGTCAAAGCGATTGAAGGGTCGGGCTGGTCGAAGGAGAATATCGGGAGCCATGTGGTCCGAAACAACATCATCTACAATTGTGAACAGGCCGGGATCTGCGGGAGCATGGGGCCCATCGCCAGCGAAGTCTCCGGAAACCACATCTATGATATCTACACCAAGCGGCAGTTTTTTGGTTATGAGATAGGTGCCATCAAGTTCCATGCCCCCATCGATGTGCTGATCAGTGGTAACCTGCTGCACGATGCGCACAAGGGGATCTGGGTGGACTGGATGACACAGGGAACCAGGATCACCGGCAACATCTGCTACAATAACGATATGGCCGACCTCTTCCCGGAGGTGAATCATGGCCCCTACCTGGTGGACAACAACCTCTTCCTGTCGGCCACGGCTGTTGAGAACTGGTCTGAGAGTGGCGCCTATGTGCACAACCTGATTGCCGGGGAGATCAAACTCAATCCGATCACGGACCGCACCACCCCGTTCCATTATCCCCATGTGACAGAGATCATGGGATTAAGCACCTCCACCCTGGGCGATGACCGCTTCTATAACAACATCTTTGTGGGTCCTGTGGATTCAGCTGCTTCTAACAATTTTTCAGGACTCAACGCCTATAACCAGAAGAGGCATGAATTTCCCGTCTTTGCCGGGCACAACATCTATTATGGCAACTTCCTCTCTTTTGAGGAGGAAGAGGAGCATCTGATCAAACCCCTGCACCAGGTGGATATCCACCTGGAGGAGCGGGATGGTGATCTCTATCTTCAGATGACCCTGGAGGATACCCCTTCTGGAACGGCTCATCCACTGATTACAACTGAACTTCTGGGTGCTGCGGTTCGCACCGGCCAGTCGTGGGAAAACCCCGATGGTTCACCTTTGCAGGTTGACACCGACTATTTCGGAAATGCGAGGAATCCGGAAAATCCCGCTGCCGGACCCTTTGAAGCACCGGGTACCGGGGTGTTGGAGTTGAAGGTTTGGAACTCCAGGTGATTTGGGTTCAACAGATGCAATCAGGAAACCAATAGGTTACACCCCCTGATATCGGAGTGGTCAAAACGGCCAAGGACCTCAAACGAGCCATCCTCAAAACGCTTGCCCAGGTCGCCTGTGGCTATGAAGGAGCAGCTATAGAGGTTGGCCAGATCGATGATGTTGAGTCCACCTGTATGCCCCTCACCCACCAGTGAGAGCGGGTCGTTGGGATCCCTTATCAGCAGATCCATCCAGGGGGGCGTGTGGAAGATCCCCTCTCCCCGGGAGTAGGCTTGGGAGAGCAGTTCGGTCATTCCATACTCGGAGTGGATGGTTGGCACACCAAAGGCGCCAGTCAGGATCTCATGCAGTTCACCCCGCACCAGCTCTTTCCTGCGGCCTTTCATACCGCCGGTCTCCATCACTTTGATGTGGCCCCCCAGCTGCAGGGGATGGCGTTCGGCCAGCTCCAGCAGTGCAAAACTGACCCCCAGCAGCAGGGTGGGGTGCCCGTCACTGTTTCGTTTTTTCAGGATGGCTGAGAGCTCCTCCAGGTTCTCCAGGTAGAATCCGCTGTCGGGATGCCCGGACCATTTGATCATCTGATCCATCATGTAGACCAGGGAGCTTCCGGAGCGCTCCATGTAAGAAGGAAGCAGGGCCAGGATGCAGCGCTCTTCCGGGGAGCCGTAGAATCTATTAAAACTTCTAAGGAAACTCTCCCGGTAGAGTGCTGCATCAGCCACATAATGGTGTGAGGTGGTCCCGCCAGGGGTTCTGGCCGAAGTGTCGACAGAAGTACTACCCGTGGTACTGGCCGAAGTACTGCCCGTGGTTCCGCTGCTTTCAAACACCTCCTCCGCCTCCATGCCCTCTGCGATCACCCGGTGCGACTTAAAAAACTCCACCGGGAGGAAAGGGATCTCCTCCAGTGTGCTCACCTTTTCAGGCTCCACCTTCAGCGCATTCAGATAGTCCCGGTAGACCGGTACCGATGTGGACTGGAAATGAAAAACCTCCAGTGCAGCTGCACTGAAGGTCTCCCGGTCGCTTATTCTAAATAACTCCTGTTTGAAGTCAGGATTCATATCTCTGTTTCTTGTAGCTGCAAAGAGCTCTTTTCCTGGATGGAGGCATTAACCCCTGATCGCTTTGATACCGGGAAGTACCTTACCCTCTATGTACTCCAGCATGGCACCGCCACCGGTGGATACGTAACTCACCTTGTCGGCCAGTCCGAATTTGTTCACTGCGGCCACCGAGTCTCCGCCGCCCACAAGGCTGAAGGCGCCCTTTGCAGTGGATTCGGCAATGGCCCGGGCAATGCTGACGGTCCCTTTCTGGAAACTGGGCATCTCAAAAACACCCATGGGTCCGTTCCAGAGGATGGTCCTCGAATTCATGATCACCTCCGAGAGTAGCTCCACCGATTTAGCTCCAATATCCAGTCCCATGGTTCCGGCTTTGCCGTTATCAATGTCAGCCAGTTCGGTGTTGGCATCATTGTCAAACCTGTCGGCCAGTACCTGGTCCACCGGAAGGATCAGGGTTACCCCTTTCGCTTCAGCTTTCTTCACGAGCTCAGCGGCCACATCCAGTTTGTCCTCTTCGCAAAGCGAATTTCCGATCTCACCACCTCGTGCCTTGATAAAGGTGTAGGTCATTCCGCCCCCTATGATCAGGTTATCCACCCGGTCGAGCAGGTTCTCGATCACCTCGATCTTGTCAGAAACCTTGGCTCCACCCATGATGGCAGTCATCGGTTTCTCAGAGTGATGAAGCACCTTGTCCATGGCCTGGATCTCTTTGTTGATCAGGAAGCCAAACATTTTTGACCCCTCATCGAAGAAGTCGGCGATCACCGCCGTTGAGGCGTGTGCCCTGTGTGCGGTGCCAAAGGCATCATTTACATAAACATCCGCGTATTTGGAGAGTTTTTCAGCAAAGACCCTGGTGGCGGCCTTCTCCTCGTCGGATTTGACTTTGTTCTCGGCTGTGTAAAATCGCAGGTTCTCCAGGAGGAGTATCTCCCCGGGTTTCAGGGCAGCAGATTTTGTAACAGCCTCTTCCCCCACGCAATCATCGGCAAACTGGATATCCACACCGAGATGTCCTTTAAGTGCAGGAATCACATGCTTCAGGGAGAATTTTTCCTCCGGCCCTGATTTGGGGCGTCCCAGGTGGGACATAAGGATAACAGAACCACCATCTGCCAACACCTTTTTAATGGTGGGAAGTGCTCCGCGGATCCTTGTGTCATCGGTCACTTCGTACTGTGCTCCCAGTGGGACATTAAAATCGACCCTGATGATGGCTTTCTTGTCTGCAAAGCTATAATTGTCAATAAGTTGCATGTTGATGATTTTTTTGTGAACGATAAAGATTTACGTTAGGAGTTTCAAAGGTAAAAAAGATAATCCAGTCGCAGGCCCTTTTTTCGCTACATTTACAGCTTCATTGGGCATGCTGTTTAAAGAGATCATAGGGCAACAGGAGGTTAAGCGAAAGCTTCTTAACCTGGTAAGTGCAGACCGCACCCCCCATGCCCTGATGCTGTTTGGTCCCCCCGGAACCGGGAAACGGAGTCTGGCCGTGGCCATGGCACAATACCTGGCATGTGCCGATCGCCGGCAGGATGATGCATGCGGGGTATGTCCCTCCTGCATTAAATTCAGTAAACTGGTCCACCCCGATCTCCATTTTGTGGTGCCGGTACTGAAAACCCAGAAGGTGACCAAAGACCCGGTAACCGACCTCTTTATGGAGCAGTGGAGGGAGGCATTTCTGGGTAATCCATATATGTCAGAGAACCAGTGGTACGAGGCCATTGGGGCAGAGAACAAGCAGGGAGTGATCAGTGTGGCGGAGAGCGAATCGATCATCATTAAACTGGGCTTTAAACCCTATGAATCGGAATACAGGATGATGATCATCTGGTTGCCGGAAAAGATGAACCTGCCCACTGCAAATAAACTGCTTAAACTGATTGAAGAGCCCCCTCCAAAGACGCTTATTCTGATGGTCTCTGAGCATACCGACAGGATCCTTCCAACCATTCTCAGCAGGACACAGCTTCTGCATGTACCACCGCTGGAAGAGGCCATTGTCAGGGAGGGACTGCTGAGCCGGGGGGGCGATCCGCAGCTCCTGGAGGATGCCGTAAGAAGGGCCAATGGTAATTTTAATGTGGCACTCTCTACCCTTCAGAAGGATGAACAGGAGCTCAACTATTTCGAATTGTTCACCGGCATCATGCGGCTCTGTTACTCACGAAAAATCGTCGAGATCAACGATTGGGTGGATGGGGTGGCAGGAATGGGCCGGGAGCGGCAAAAACAGCTGCTTGACTACTCACTCCGGCTCATCAGGGAGAACTTCATGCTTCACATGGTGAAGGAGGAGTTGAGTACCATGTCGGCCAAAGAGGCCGGATTTTCAAAGAATTTCAGCCCCTTCATTCATGAAGGGAATGTCCATGGCCTGGTTGAAGAGTTCACACTGGCCGGGAACCACATAGAGGCCAATGGCAATCCGAAGATCGTCTTCATGGATCTTTCCATTAAGGTGATCAGGTTGTTGATGCAAAAGTAATTCCTATTTTTGCATTATGGAAAGCCTAAAGGCAAGAGGTTGCTGTGCGGAGAAACAGGCGGAGGTTTCAGGAGACAATTCAGAGCGGATCGATTCCTATTTCAGCTCCTGCTCAAAACTGGATTCATATAACTGGCTCAGGGAGGTATCTGAGATAGATATACCCGGGGTGGTTGAGATTCGCTTTAAAAACACCAGGAAAGGATTTTACAGAAATGTGAATGATCTTCGACTGAAGCGGGGCGATATTGTGGCGGTTGAAGCGTCGCCCGGTCACGACATCGGGATCATTACCCTGGCAGGGGAGATCGTGGAGAAGCAGCGTGATAAAACCAGGTACGGAAGCAACGAAGAGCTGAAAAAGGTCTACCGCAAGGCCAAGGAGGCTGACATTGACAAATGGAGAGAGGCCATTGACAAAGAGAGTGATACCATGTTCCAGAGCCGGAAAATTGCCGGGGATCTCGGACTGAAGATGAAGATCGGGGATGTGGAGTACCAGGGAGACAATACCAAGGCGATCTTTTACTACATAGCCGATGAAAGGGTCGATTTCAGGCAGCTGATCAAGGTCCTTGCCGAAACATTCAGGATCCGCATCGAGATGAGGCAGATCGGAGCCCGGCAGGAAGCCGGGAAGATTGGTGGGATCGGAACCTGTGGCAGGGAACTTTGCTGCTCCACCTTTGTCACCAATTTTGTATCGGTCAGTACCCATTCGGCACGTGTCCAGGAGGTGGCCCTTAACCCGCAGAGACTGGCAGGTCAGTGTGGAAAGCTGAAGTGCTGCCTCAACTATGAACTGGCGGGATATGAAGATGCGCGGAAGGCATTCCCGAAAACCAGTACCCTGTTGAAGACAGTTGCCGGGGATGCACATCTTCTGAAGACCGATGTCTACAGGGGGATTATGTGGTACGCCTATGAAGGCAGCGGGGCCCAGGCCCTTGTCCCTGTTCCTGCTGAAAGGGTGACAGAGGTCGTAGAGATGAACCGAAAGGGTCAGTTGCCGGATGAACTGGTTGAATCGGATGCCCTGAAGAAAGAGAGCAGCCTGGAATATACCAACGGAGCCGGACAGGGGAGTCTTACCCGGTTTGAAAAGAGCCGTCCAAAAAAGAAGAAGAAAAAGCGCAGGCCACCGCGCAATCAACGCGACAGATCATGATCCGCCCTGTTTTTTTCCTTTCTACACTCCTCATCCTTATGGTCGCCTCATGCGATCGACAAATGGTGTACGATCACTATATGACCACCGAAGAGGGAGCATGGGGCTGGCACGATGTGGGTGTTTTCGAGGTGGATATGGCCGATACAGTATCACTTCACAACATCTACCTGCAGGTCCGCCATACGGTGGAGTATCCCATGAGCAATCTTTACATGTTCGTGCTTGTAAAAGGGCCTTCGGGACAGTACATGAGGGATACGGTAAACATGATCCTTGCAGCTCCTGACGGAGCGTGGAGAGGATCCGGAAACGGGAAAATAAGGGAGCTCCACCTGCTTTATAAAAAGCAGACCCGCTTTAGTGAATCCGGGATCTACACCATCTCACTTGAGCAGGCCATGCGGAAATCTAAACTCCCTGTAACAGATGTGGGAGTGCGCATCGAGCGGTTAAAGCAATAGCATTGGGAAAGAAAAAACTTGTCAGATTCAGGGATCTTGAGACCCTCAGTCGTGTATTTCAGCCTCCATTTGAAGAGGTGTACGACAAAGATTACCGGTTGAAAGGCAGGTGGAAAGCGGAGGTTTTTGGCAATGAAAATCCGGTGGTACTGGAGCTGGGATGTGGCAAGGGAGAGTATACTGTGGGACTTGCCGGGATGAATCCGGAGAAGAATTACATAGGTCTGGATATCAAAGGGGCGAGGATCTGGACAGGTGCAAGGATCGCCAACGATGAAGGGTTGGAGAACGTGGCATTCCTGCGAAGCCGCATCGATTTTATTACCTCCTTTTTTGCCCGCAACGAGGTGGATGAGATCTGGATCACCTTCCCCGATCCACAGTCGAAGAAGAGGCGAAGGAGAAAACGCCTTACCGGGGCAAGATTCCTGAACCTCTACAGGCAGTTGCTGAAAGATGATGGTGTGGTCCATCTGAAAACCGACAACAGCGGGCTCTACAAATATACCCTTGGGTTGGTAAAACAGAACAAGCTGGTCATCGAAAGGCATACAGACGATCTCTATAACAGCGGCTGGAGTGACGAAACCGTTTCGATACAGACCTATTACGAATCACGTTTCCGGACGGAAGGATCGAAGATTCACTTCATCCAGTTCAGGCTTCCGTCGGATGGGGAGATCGAAGAGTTACTCAGTGACGATGAATAGGGGGAATCACCCACTATAATTATCTAATCTAAATAAAAAATAGCTATCTTTGACCCTGTAAAACAGTGGAAGTGTTATGGAGTTAAAAAAGGAGCAAATTCTTGAAGTTCTGAAGGGGATACGCCATCCCGAAACAAAAGAGAGTATCGTTACCATGGGCCTGGTAACCGATGTGGGCTACCGTGAGGGCAACCTCTGGATGAGCCTGGAATTTAAGCGTGCAAATGACCCCTTTATCCAGTCGCTGAAGAGGGCTTGCATCAGGGCGGTGAACAGGGCATTTGGAGAGGATACGCTGAAAGAGGGATATGTACAGGTCATCGTTCCCAAGGCACCCGAACCGCGCAAAGTGCTTCCGGGTGTGAAGAATATCGTGGCTGTTGCCTCAGGGAAGGGCGGGGTTGGAAAATCAACTGTTGCAGCCAACCTGGCAGTGGCCCTGGCCCGTACCGGTCTGAAGGTGGGGCTGATCGATGCAGATGTGTACGGCCCGTCTGTCCCCAAGATGTTTCATATAGAAGATCTGAGACCTGAAGCCCATACCGAAGATGGAGCAGAGTGGATTATCCCAATTGAGAAGTACGGGGTGAAGCTTCTGTCGGTCGGACTGTTTGTGCGTCCCGAAGATGCAGTGGTGTGGAGGGGCCCCATGGCAACAAGTGCCCTGCAGCAGCTGATTAACCAGGGAGACTGGGGAGCGTTGGACTACCTGCTCATTGACCTGCCCCCGGGTACAGGGGATGTTCACCTGACCATGGTACAGGAGGTTCCTGTAACCGGTGTGGTCATTGTGAGTACACCCCAGGAGGTGGCACTGGTCGATGTGGTGAAGGGTATCAACATGTTTACGGGCGACAAGATCAATGTGCCTGTACTGGGGATCATTGAGAACATGTCGTGGTTTACACCAAAGGAGCTGCCCGATCAGAAATATTACATTTTCGGGAAAGAGGGTTGCAGGAGATTGTCCGAGAAGACCGGAATCCCACTTCTGGGAGAGATTCCCATTGTTCAGGGGATCAGGGAGTCGGGCGATACAGGTGAGCCGGTGGCACTGGATCCGGAAAAACTGACCGGGAGAGCATTTCATAACCTGGCGGAGGCGGTTCAAAAGGCTGTTGAGACAAGAAACAGTGAGCTTGAGCCCACAAAGAAGGTGGAGATCACCACCAGGTAATACAAACAGATAAAGCAGTAAATATGGAAGCTATTAGAGAGCGTGTAGAGAAGGCCCTGGAGAAGATCAGGCCTTACCTGGTGGCTGATGGTGGTGACATATCGATCGTGGACATCACCGATGACATGGTGCTTACCGTTGAACTTAAAGGCGCCTGCTTTGGTTGCCCTTATAGTATGCAAACTCTCAAAGCAGGGGTTGAGGTGGCTGTCCGGAATGAAGTTCCGGAGATAAAAGAGGTGGTGGATATAAACAATAAGTGTTAGTAAAAGCAGTTAATTACTTGTATGCCTCCAAAGGAGGATTACCATTTCACTGTTTCCCTGTTGAAAAAACCTGTAAAAACCCGGACCGTTTTACCACGCAGAAATAACCTGGTGAATGGCACTGTTATTCTGCTTCTTTTGGGACTGGTCTCCTGCAGTGTGGAGAAAAACACATCACTCAGCAGGAATTATCACAACCTTACCTCCCACTACAACATCTATTTTAACGGGAATGAGAGTTATAAACGCGGACTGGACAAGGCCCTCACCTCTGCCAGGAACGACTATACCCGTATTTTGCCCATCTTTCTCTATGAAGACGAAGCGGTCCATTCTGCGGTGAGCTCGGACATGAAACGGGCCATTGACAAGGCCACCAAAGTGATTACCTTCCACTCCATCACAGTCAAACCAAAGGTAAAGGAGGGAGACCAATCCGAGAAGGACAAGGCTTTTTACGAGAAGAACGAATACAACAAGTGGGTTGACGATTCATACATGCTTATGGGCAAAGCCTATATGTACCAGGGTGAATTTTTCCTGGCCATTGAAACCTTCAAGCATGTGCTGGTCACCTTTCCGGACGAAGAGATCCGGTTCCTGGCCATGACATGGCTCTCGAGGGCTTACATCATGATAGGCGAATTAAGGGAAGCCGAACGGATTCTCATCTCCCTCTCCGATGAAAAGAGTCTGCCGGAGGAGTACATGGAGGCTTACCTCTCCACCCGGTCACAGTTTGAACTGAAGCAGGAGTCTTACCAAAGTGCAGCGGAACACCTTGAAAATGTACTGGAACAAAAAGGGATAACCAAGGATCAGAAGATCAGGTACACCTACATTCTTGCCCAGCTGTACGAAGAGGCCGGGGAGAACAGCCAGGCCCTGGCAAAATACAGAAGGGTAACCCGCTACAATCCCACCTATGAAATGGCCTTTAATGCCAGGGTAAGCATGGCAGAGGTTTACGAATCGGGCAGTGAAGATAGCGAGGAACTGAAGAAACTTCTGAATAAAATGCTCCGTGACAGCAAGAACGAGGAGTATAAAGACCAGATCTATTTTGCCCTTGGAAATATCGCTTTTGAAGAGGGCGAGAGGGAGCAGGCCATTGAGTATTACCAGCTCTCGGTCTCTTCCAGCATTCAGAACCAGTACCAGAAAGGATTTTCATCGGTTACCCTGGCCGGGATCTATTACGAGGAGCCGGATTATATCCTGTCTGCCGCCTATTATGACTCGGCAGTCTCTTTCCTGAACAAAGATTATCCCGGTTATTCAGGGTTGGTCACCCTCTCTGCCAGCCTGAGCGGACTGGTATACAATGTCAACAGTTATGAACTGGAGGACAGTCTGCAGATGCTGGCTGCAATGCCTGAAGTGCAACGGAATAGTGTCATCGACGGAATCATTGAAGAGGTCCGTAAAGCGGAAGAGGAGGCGCGTCTGGCTGAGCAGCAGGCCATGCAGGATGTTGCATTCAACCAATCCATGGTTTACGATAACAACCGGCCCGGAAGCGGAGGAGGAGGCCAACAGGGCGGAAAGTGGTACTTCTATAACCTGAATGCAAAAAGTTTTGGTCAGCCCGAATTCAGAATGAAGTGGGGGCAGAGGAAGCTGGAGGACAACTGGAGGAGAAAAAACAGGCAGTCCCTTTCCTCTCTTTCCCCCGGTGAAGGTGAGGAGGGTGACAGCATCAACGGGGGTGAGGGTACCCCCATCTTTGATAACAAATCGAGGGAGTATTACCTGGTGACCATCCCGCTCACCGATTCGGCCATGGAGCAATCCGATCTCAGGCTGGAGGATGCACTTCTGAATATGGGGATCATCTACAAGGAGAAGCTGCTGGATTACCAGGAGGCGATCCTCTCCTTTGAGGAGTTGCTGAAAAGGTACCCGGATGGAAAGTATACCCCGCAGGTGTTGTATTACCTTCACGATCTCTATAACTCCACACAGAAACCCGACAGGGCCAACCAATACAAGGTGATGCTGGTCTCCGGATACCCCGATACGCACTATTCAAAACTTCTGAATAATCCGAACTACATCAAAGAACTTGAGGAGGAGGAGATGAAGGTGGTCCGGCTCTATGAGGGGATCTTTGAAAAGTACCGGGCAAAGGATTACCCGGGTGTGATCACAGATGCGGAGGGTGCCATGGTTGAATTTCCGGAGGATCCGCTGGCGCCCAAGTTCAAGTACATCAAGGCACTGTCGGTGGGAGCACTGGAGGGTAAAGAGGAGATGAAGGTAGCGTTTGATTCATTGATCGCCCAGCATCCGGGGACAGAGGAGAGCATCCATGCACAGGAGATCATCGATTACATGTTTGTGGCTTTCCCGGTGATCAAGGATGCCGAAGATGCCAGGGTGGCCGAGGAGATCTATACAACATTTGATCCCGGTCAGGAGCACTATTTCCTGCTGGCCCTTCAGCAGGGTGAAAATGTGAACCAGGTCAGTTTCGACCTGCTCAACTACAACCTGGATAATTTCAATGAGTACGACCTGAACATCGAAAAGCTCGAATTGAATGATGGCTACAACATGCTGGTGATCAAGTTATTTACAAACTCTGAAGGGGCCTCCAGGTACCTTGATGTGATCAGCAGGAACAGTTCGCAGATTCTTGCAGAGATACCAGAAAACAAATTCAGGATGATGGTGATCTCTCTGGATAACTACACCACCCTTGCCGAACAAAAGGTACACAATCCTTACTATTTCTTTTATCTCAAGCACTACCTAAATCAGGAATAATGGCCAGGCAGATCCACATTCTTTGGACAGACGATGAGATTGATCTTCTGAAACCCTATATCCTTTTCCTTGAAGAGAAGGAGTACAAGATTACCACAGCATCCAACGGAACCGATGCCATTGAGCTGGTCAGGGTAAATGATTTCGACCTGATCTTTCTGGATGAGAACATGCCTGGTATTTCCGGCCTTGAGACCCTGGAGCAGATCAAAGGTATCACACCCTCCACCCCGGTGGTTATGATCACCAAGAACGAGGAGGAGGACATCATGGATGAAGCGCTGGGAGGCAAGATCTCTGATTACCTGATCAAACCTGTCAATCCCAAGCAGATCCTGCTGACCATCAAAAAGAACATCGATACCAGGCGGTTGGTTACCGAAAAAACCACATCGGACTACCAGTCCCAGTTTGGACAGATCGGAATGAATATCAACTCGGCACGGAGTTTCAGTGACTGGGCTGATATATACAGACGGCTCGTCTATTGGGAGATGGAGTTTGAGTCCAGCAACAACAGCGGGATGGATGAGGTGCTGCGTATGCAGAAGAGTGAAGCCAACAACGGGTTCTCCCGGTTTATCCGGACCAACTACAGCGGATGGTTCTCCGGCCAACCGGACGATGCTCCACTTTTATCCCACCAGCTCTTCCGGCAAAAGGTTTTTCCCCTGTTGGAAAAGGACAAAGTGGTGGTGGTACTTATCGACAACCTCCGCTATGACCAGTGGAGGGTGATCGAAAAGGAGGTTGTGGATCTTTTCCGGACCGATGAGGAGACCCTTTTCTCGAGTATTCTGCCTACGGCCACACAATATGCCAGGAACGCCATGTTCTCTGGGATGATGCCGGCAGAGATTCAGAAACGCTACCCCACACTCTGGATCGATGAGAATGAAGAGGGTGGAAAGAATGCACACGAAGCCGAGTTGTGCCGGAACCAGATGCAGCAGCTTGGGTTAAACAGCTCTTTCAACTATGAAAAGATCAGCAACCAGCGAGCCGGAAAGAAGATCCTGGAGAACTATCGCGACCTGCTCAATTATGACCTGAATATCCTGGTCTATAATTTTGTAGATATGCTTTCGCATGCCCGCACAGAGATGGAGATGATCAGGGAGCTGGCCTTCGATGAATCATCCTACAGGTCTTTGATGCACAGCTGGTTTCAACACTCTTACCTCTATGAGCTGATAAAGCAGCTTGCAGGGCATGACCTGAAACTGGTGATCACCACCGACCATGGAGCGGTGAGGGTAAGCAATCCGGTTAAAGTGATCGGGGACCGGCAAACATCGTCGAACCTCCGCTACAAACAGGGTAAAAATTTGAATTACAATAAAAAAGAGGTGTATGAGATCACCCGGCCCGATGAGATTCAACTGCCCAAATCAAATGTAACCACCAGCTATATTTTTGCCATGAACAACGACTTCATGGTCTATCCCAACAACTACAACCATTTCGTAAACCATTTCAGGAATACATTCCAGCATGGGGGAATCTCTCTTGAGGAGATGATGATCCCGGCTGCGGTACTCTCACCTGTCAGGTAGTGATAAAGAGGATTCCCATACCGGCGCTTAACGATGTGCCTGCTGCTGCAAGAGCCTTTCTGGAGGTGGCCGGGAAGAGGCCGGTAATTGCCTTTTCGGGAGAGCTGGGTGCAGGGAAGACCACCTTTATTCAGTCGCTCTGCAGGGTTCTGGGTGTGACTGCAGAGGTGAACAGTCCCACTTTTTCCCTGGTAAACGAATATTTCACACCCGAAGGCGCGTCCATCTTTCACTTTGACCTCTACCGGATCGAGGATCCCGGCGAACTGTTCGACCTGGGATACGAAGAGTATTTCTACTCGGGCAACCGCTGTTTTATCGAGTGGCCCGAGAAGGCCAGTCACCTGATTCCTGATGATGCCCTCACTGTCCATATCCATGTAAAAGAGGATGGATTAAGGGAGGTTGAATTTGAAGCTGAACTGCCCGGCTGAAAAATTGTCTTGACAATCCTGGCTATTTGTACTATTTTAGGTTCCCTTAAGCTATTGAATCTATGAAGAAAACAGGACCCTCCTCATTCGATATCCATAAAGAGGGATTGATGCCCCGGGAAGAGATGCTGGAGGTGGAGAACAAGCAGAAGCAGCTGAAGATCGGGATCCCATCGGAAGACCATTCGGTAGAGAGCCGGGTTCCCATTACCCCCGAAGCTGTGGAAATCCTGACAGGACACGGACACGAGGTGATCCTTGAAACCGGGGCAGGGAAAGCGGCCAACTACCTTGATACCGATTACTCGGAGCGGGGTGGGATTATTTCAGAGAAGCGCCAGGAGGTTTTCAGTACATGTGATATTCTCCTGAAGATCAGTCCCCCGACACTTGAAGAGATCGGATGGATGAAGGAGCGGCAGACCCTGATCTCCTCTTTCCAGGTCTCCACCCACAAGGATGAACAATATATCAGGCAGCTGATGAAAAAGCGGGTGACCGCCATCGCCTTTGAAAGGCTCCGGGATGAACACAATTGCTATCCCGTGGTGCGGAGCATGAGTGCCATTGCCGGAACCACCACCATGCTGATTGCTGCCGAATACCTGAGTAACATGAGGGGAGGCAAAGGGGTGATGCTGGGGGGTGTAACGGGAATCACCCCGACAGAGGTGGTGATCCTTGGTGCGGGAACTGTGGCCGAATATGCTGTGAGGGCCTCCATGGGACTGGGATCGGAGGTGAAGGTATTTGACCACTCCATCCACCGGCTCAGGCGGTTGCAAAATGCAGTCGGTCAGATGATCCCAACTTCCATTTTCCATCCCCAGGTTATTCTGAAAGCCCTTCGTTCGGCCGATGTGCTGATCGGGGCAATCCGCAGGGGTGAAAACCAGCAGGGTTTCTATATCACAGAGGAGATGGTTACACAGATGAAAAAAGGATCCGTGATCATTGATGTAAGCATTGACCGGGGAGGTTGTATCGAGACCTCTGAGCGGAGGAGCCAACTCGACCCGGTATTTGTGAAACACGGGGTGATCCACTACTGTGTACCGAACATACCCTCCAGGGTGGCCCGGACCGCCTCCATCGCCATATCCAATGTATTTTCACCACTGATTGTTGGAATGGGAGCGCTTGGTGGCGGGGGAAAGCACCTGAAAGAGAACGTGGGTCTGCGCCAGGGCGTCTACATCTATAACGGAATACTTACCAATGAAATCCTTGGTCAGCGATTTGGCATTCCCTCAAAGGATATCGATCTGCTGATGGCGGTGATGTAGCAATACCCGGATATGAATTTCGCACTTCTTGGTTTTATCTTTTACCTGGTGGTGATCCTGGTGGTGGGATTCATTACCTACCGCATCAACAAATCGCATCAGGACTTTTTTATTGCAGGCCGAAGACTGAATCCCTGGGTGGTGGCCTTCTCCGAAAGGGCTTCGGGGGAGAGCGCCTGGTTGCTGCTGGGGCTGCCCGGGGCTGCCCTGGCCTCCGGATTGCTGGAGTTCTGGACTGCACTGGGTTGCGTGTCGGGAATCATCTTTTACTGGTTCTTTGTGGCCAGGGCCCTTCGCGAAGAGACCGAAAGATTGGGGGCCATAACCCTGCCCACCTTCCTTGCAGCAAGGTTCCATAAAGGGCAGGCGGTGATCAGGGTGCTGGCTACATTTATCATCATCTTTTTCTTCATCTTCTACCTCTCGGCACAGTTCAACGGTGCCGGTAAAATCCTGAATGTCACCTTTGGGATGGACCAGAAAACGGGGATGATCCTGGGGGCACTGGTGATCATCTTCTATACCATGATGGGTGGATTTTTTGCTGTTGCCTGGACCGACATGATCCAGGGGGTCATCATGATCGGGACCCTGGTGGTACTTCCCCTGGCGGGATTGATGGAGTTGAAAGAGATCAGCGAGGGGTCCGCACCACTTGCCGGGATGGTGACAGCCGAAGGTTATCCACTGCTCTCCTTTACCGGCGGAAGGAGCGGATGGGCAGCAGCGGCGCTGATTATCAGTGGCCTGAGCTGGGCCCTGGGTTACATGGGACAGCCCCACCTGCTTACCCGTTT
Organism: Bacteroidota bacterium; assembly: GCA_039714775.1. Taxonomy (GTDB): domain Bacteria; phylum Bacteroidota; class Bacteroidia; order Bacteroidales. The sequence goes on along the minus strand of JBDLIQ010000024.1, from coordinate 22,362 downwards.
CATGGCCATTAAGAACCCGGAGAAGATCAAAATCTCACGCCGTATCGCCATTGCATGGGTGATTCCAGCCTTTACCGGGGCGGTGGTGATCGGACTGGTGGGTGCAGGGTTGTATGGAGAGGGGGCATTCGAGGATATCGAGAAGGTGATGCCACACCTGGCCAACGAACTACTTCCCACCTGGCTGGCCGGGATCTTTGTCAGCGGGGCCATTGCCGCCATGATGTCGACGGCCGACAGCCAGCTATTGGTGATCAGCTCCTCGATAATCGAGGATCTCTTCCACCGGACCCTGGGCTGGGAGGTGGGCGATGCCTCGCTCCTGAGGGGAAGCCGCATCATCACCATCGCAGTGGGCATCACCGGATTTGTCATTGCACTGACATCCGATAAGCTCATCTTCTCCATGGTCTCCTATGCCTGGGCCGGACTGGGTTCCACCTTCGGACCGCTGGTCCTGCTTATACTTACCTGGAAAAAAGTGACCTGGCAGGGGGTGATTGCTGGACTGGCCACCGGTTTTGTAACCACCGTGGTCTGGTCGGAGATTGCACAGCTCGACGGGTTGATCAGTGTCAGGTTTGTCTCCTGGGTGCTGGCACTCCTTGCGGTATGGATCACCAGTCTGGTTACCCGTCACCACTGAATTGTTATCCACAGTTCATCAACAATTTGAAAATTTCCATCTGTTGAAAACCTCTTTGGGAATCCCCGCTGATTAAGTACTGGAGGGGGATGTAGCCACTTCAGCTATCTTTGAACAGGTGTGCATAAGATAGAAGGTCAATATGCTAAAGAATACCTTTCAGGGAGTGGAATTCTTTCTATTTTTAAAACCGATGCACCGCACCCCTGCAATTGAAAACTAATCTAACATTAAACCTAAACATTTATGAAAAAAATGAAAAGAGTGTTACTCTCACTTACGGTTCTCGGACTGGCTATGGGGGTGATGGGTCAGGGTACTACCACGGCCGGTATTAATGGCCAGGTATTCGATGAGGATTCTGAGCCGCTTGCAGGGGCAACTGTTGTTGCAGTGCATGAGCCCACCGGCTCCCAGTATGGAGCCATTACAGGGGATCAGGGATTTTTCCGTGTCCCTAACTTGAATGTGGGAGGACCCTATAAGTTAACAGTATCTTATGTGGGATATGAGAACTATGAGCAGGACAACATCAACCTCTCCCTGGGACAAACTTACCAGGTGAATGTAACGCTGGGGATGACCGAGGTTGTCATTGCAGAGGTTGCCATCGTGGGATCCAGGGTGAAGGAGTATGATGTTTTTGACGGAAACCGGACCGGTGCGGAAACCGTTGTGGGCTCGGAACAGATTGGCGATCTCCCTTCTGTAAACCGGAACCTTTCCGACTTTACCCGGATGACCCCTCAGGCCGCTGTAGACGGAAGTGGAGCCATCTCCATTGCCGGTATCAACAACCGCTACAATGCGATCTCATTTGATGGTGCGGTGAACAATGATGTTTTCGGACTTTCACCTACCGGAACAAATGGAGGACAGACCTATGGAACCCCCATTTCCATGGATGCCATCGAACAGTTCCAGATCACACTGGCTCCCTATGATGTGAGGCAGTCTGGTTTTGCCGGTGCCAGCATCAATGCGGTTACCCGCAGCGGCTCTAACAAGGTAACCGGATCGGCTTACTATTTTATGAGAAATGAAGGGCTGGCAGGTAAAACTCCTACAGATAATGATGCAGTGGATCGGACCAAACTTCCCGAATTCAGCTCCAACACTTATGGATTCAGGGTAGGTGGTCCCATCATCAAGAACAAAGTGTTCTTCTTTGTCAACGCAGAGATGCAGCGGGAGCAGACCCCCAAGCCGTTTGATTTTGCAGATTATTCAGGGGACAGCGACCAGGGTACCGTACAGGCAGTGGGGGATAAACTGCTGAATGATTTTGGATATGATGCCGGAACCTTCCTCTCTAGAAATGATGAGCTCAACTCCAACAAACTGATTGCACGCCTGGACTGGAACATAAGCAACAAGCACAAACTGATGTTCAGGCACAGCTATACCGGACTGGAGGCTATTAAAACCAGCAGCTCAAGCTCCAGGTCCCTGAATTTCCTGAACAATGCACAGTACTTCCCCAGTGTGACCAACTCCAGCGCCCTGGAATTGAAATCCAACCTGACCAGCAGTTCAAACAGCCTGGTGATCGGATTTACCAGCGTGCGCGACGACAGGGATCCTTACGGCGATAACTTCCCCGCTGTCAGGGTATACGACGGCAACGGAACCCTCTATTTTGGTTCGGAGCCTTACTCCACAGCCAACCAGTTGGACCAGGATGTGCTGACCATCACCGAAAACTACAGTATCTATAAAGGCAAACATACCATCACCGTGGGTGCCAATATTGAATACTCCTCCACCTATAACCTCTTTATGAGGAAGAATTTCGGAGAGTACAGGTACTCCACTGTGGATGACTTTATGACCGTCGGCACAGCCGGAGAGGTGCCAGCCTACCAGTTCGAGAGGGGATATTCCCTGGTGGATGATATTACCGGTGACGGATCAGCCGCGGCCGCTGACTTCAGCATGCTGCAATGGGGAATCTATGCCCAGGATGAGTTCCAGGTATCTCCCGATTTGAAGGTTACAGCCGGGATCCGGTTGGATATGCCGATGTTCCTGACCGAATCGCCGGTGGATGATCATTTCAACAGCACGACTGCTGCTCAACTTGAGGCTGCCGGCTGGGACCTGGAAGGAGCACAATCGGGTCAGATGCCCAAATCTTCCATTATGTTATCTCCCAGGGTCGGTTTTAACTGGGATCTCTCGGGCGATAAATCTACCCAGATGAGAGGTGGAGTCGGGGTCTTTACCTCCCGCCTTCCCCTGGTCTGGCCGGGTGGTTCCTATACCAACAGCGGTGTGGTAATTGGTGGGGTATACCACAGGAGCGCCTGGGGAGACCCTATTATGTTCAGATCCCAGTGGGACGACCAGTATAAGAATCCCGATTTCGGTTACCCGGAAGCCCCTTATGGCGGACAGGTGGACCTTTTTGCCAATGGCTTCAAGTTCCCGCAGATGTTCAGGGCAAATGTGGCTGTTGACCAGAAACTTCCAGGGGGTTTGATCGGAACTTTTGAGGTTCTCTATACCAAGACACTGAACAATGTGAACTACTTCAATGTGAATGTGAGCCCGGATCCCGAACGACAGCTGATGGGTGCGGATAACCGCAATTATTACTCAGACGATAACATCACCGATGATTATGGCAGGGTGATGCTGGGAACCAATACCAGCGAGGGGTACACATACAACATTACCGCGCAGCTGCAGAAGCCGTTCTCCAATGGGCTTATAGCCAACCTGGCCTACACATTCGGACGTGCCATGGCACTCAATGACGGAACCTCCAGTCAGAACAGCTCACAGTGGAGGTACATGGAGCAGGTGAACGGACTGAACTACCTGGATCTGGGTGTTTCAGACTTTGACCTGGGGCACAGGGTGATTGGATACATGAACTACAAGGTGGACTGGATCGGACACATGGTCTCCTCCTTTACCCTCTTTTATAACGGACAGTCGGGTAATGTATATTCCTATGTTTACAATGACCGTGGTGCCTTGAACGGGGAAGGGGAGAATTCCGGAAACCTGATCTATGTTCCGGCAACAGCGGGTGATATTGTATTAGCAGATCCCACGCAGTGGACCGCCCTGGATGATTTCATATCCAATGATGAGTACCTGAGTACACGCAGGGGGGATTATGCAGAACGCAATGCATCGCGTACACCGTTCAGTCACATCATAGACTTCAAGTTTGCGCAGGATATCTATGTGTCAAGCGGTGATTACAAGCATACCCTGCAGATCACCTTCGACCTGTTTAACCTGGGGAACTTGATTAACAACAAGTGGGGTCGCAGGTACTATGTTAGCAACAACTCATTCACGCTTCTTGGTTTTGAAGGATTTGTGGATGACGCAAATGGCGACTACACACCCACCTTCAGCTTTGATGATCCGGGCGATGTCTGGGACATTGATGACATCGGTGTGCAGAGCTCACGCTGGCAGGCCCAGATCGGACTGCGTTATATCTTCTAGAGGATAGAAGTATTTTTGCAACTTGTAAGAGGGTGTCTCAAAGGGGCACCCTCTTTCATTAGTGCGATTTTTTTTGGACCATCTCCTTGCAAAAGTCAGGCACCCCATGAACAGTGGGGTGCAGAGATTGCGCAAAACCAGTGAATTAATTTAACGCCCACAAATACAGGCATATAACAATTTATTAGCGCTGCAATAAACATGATTTTTCTCATCTATCTGCCTTTCATTGAGTTAGCAATAAGGTTAATTTCTTGTTAATAAAAACGACCTCCTATCGCTTATCCGGCTACCGTTTTTGTCTTATTTTCATTTCCCGAAAATCTGTATCACGAAGGACCCCTTTTTCATCACCTTTTAGGAGCGGTATTTTTTGTTTAAACATGTGAAGAGAGGGGATGTTTTCGCCTTAGGCAAAGGGTCGCCAGGTTCTAAGTTATAGATATTCAGGAAATTAACAGATTTCAGGCACCTCGACGGAATCTGTTGATAAGATAGATTGAAAGACGGCATCCCATTGACTATTTTGGTAATCAGATTAAACAGAAAAGAATGGCAGAAAAGGCAGTACCACAGAAGAACCTGGTGTTTGCAGAGACAAAACAACCCGATGCAGCGGGTAGTATAACTGTAGATGAAAAGAGGAAGAGGAAAACATACAGTTTCGAGGAAGCCTTTAATGCCTCTCTGGATTACTTCGATGGTGACGAACTGGCAGCCAGGGTGTGGGTGAATAAATATGCACTGAAAGATTCAGGCGGAAAGATCTACGAGCGCACACCCGATGACATGCACCGCCGCCTGGCCTCTGAGATCAGCCGGATAGAGAAAAAATATCCCAACCCCCTCTCCTTTGATGAGCTCTTTGGTCTGTTGGAGGGTTTCAGGTACATTGTTCCTGCGGGTTCACCCATGACAGGGATCGGTAACAACTTCCAGATCGGGAGCCTCTCGAATTGCTTTGTTATTGGTCATCAGGGTCAGGCCGACTCCTACGGGGGGATCATGAAGATCGACCAGGAGCAGGTCCAGCTGATGAAGCGCCGCGGCGGGGTGGGACACGACCTCTCCCACATCAGGCCATCGGGTAGTCCGGTTCTGAACAGCGCCCTCTCTTCAACGGGTGTGGTGCCATTTATGGAGCGCTATTCAAATTCCACAAGGGAGGTTGCCCAGGACGGACGCAGGGGAGCCCTGATGCTGAGTATCTCAGTGAAACATCCCGATGCGGAGCATTTTATCGATGCTAAGATGGAGTCGGGAAAGGTGACCGGGGCCAATGTTTCGGTGAAGATCAACGACGAATTCATGCAGGCCGTGGTGGAGGGAAAAAGATACATACAGCAGTATCCCATCGATTCGGATGCACCCACCCATACCAGAGAGATTGAAGCGCGGGATCTGTGGCAAAAGATTGTTCACAACGCCTGGAGATCGGCCGAACCGGGAATACTGTTCTGGGATACAGTTGTAAGGGAGTCTGTGGCCGACAGCTATGCGGACCAGGGTTTTAAAACGGTATCTACCAATCCGTGTGGTGAGATCCCGCTCTGTCCTTACGACAGTTGCCGTCTGCTGGCCATCAACCTCTACAGCTATGTTGAGCAGCCCTTCACTGAAGAGGCAAAGTTCAACTGGGAGAAATTCAGGAAGCATGTGGGGCTGGCCCAGCGGATCATGGACGATATCATCGACCTTGAGCTGGAGAAGGTGGAAGCCATCCTGGAAAAGATATATGCCGATCCGGAGGACAAAGAGATCAAACAGGTGGAGGTTAACCTCTGGGAGAATATCAAGCGTAAAGCCCTGGAAGGAAGAAGAACCGGTGTGGGAATCACAGCCGAGGGTGATATGCTGGCCGGATTGGGACTTCGTTACGGAAGTGAAGATGCCACCGATTTTTCGGTAGAGGTGCACAAAGCAATTGCCCTTGAAGCCTATCGTTCCTCGGTGAATATGGCCAAAGAGCGTGGCGCGTTCGAGATTTTCGATTTTAACAAGGAGAAAGACAATCCATTCATCAACAGGCTGGGGAAAGAGGAACCGGAGCTTATCGAAGCCATGAAGGAACATGGTCGCAGGAATGTCTCCCTGCTGACCATTGCGCCCACGGGGACCACCAGCCTGATGACCCAGACCACATCCGGGATCGAACCGGTGTTCCTGCCCGTCTATAAAAGGCGCAGGAAAGTGAATCCCAACGACAAGGAGGCCAACATCACCTTTGTGGATGAGGTGGGCGACAGCTGGGAAGAGTACAATGTATTTCATCACAACTTCCTGACCTGGCTGGAGGTAAACGGGATGGATTCGAAGGAGGTGGAGAATTTCAGTGACAAGGATGTGGAGGAGCTGGTGAAGCGCTCTCCCTATTACAAGGCCACCTCAGCCGATGTGGACTGGGGAAGTAAGGTGAAGATGCAGGGTGCCATTCAGAAGTGGGTGGACCACTCCATCAGTGTGACCATTAACCTGCCATCGGATGTGAAGGAGGAGCTGGTGGGTGAACTCTACGTGAGTGCATGGAAGAGTGGTTGTAAAGGAGTTACCGTATACCGTGACGGATCCAGGGCCGGAGTCCTGGTGGCCGCGGATAAAAAGAAGGAGGAAGAGACAGATTTCCCCATCAAAAGGCCGGTGGAACTGGATGCGGAGATTCTCAGGTTCAAGAACAACGATGAGGACTGGATCGCCTTTGTGGGCTTGCTGGACGATCGACCCTACGAAATCTTCACCGGGCGCAGGGAGGCGGACATGTTCCCCATCCCTTCCAGTGTAAAGAAGGGGAAGATCCTGAAAATGAAAGAGGATGACGGAACCAAACGGTACGATTTCCAGTATGTGGACAAGTATGGCTATAAGGTCACCATGGGCGGGCTCTCCCACCAGTTCAACAGCGAATTCTGGAACTACGCCAAACTAATCTCAGGGGTGTTGCGTCACGGAATGCCCGTAATGGATGCCATCAACCTGATCAGCTCACTGAGGCTGGATAACGAATCGATCAACACCTGGAGTGCAGGTGTGGTCCGCTCGCTGAAAAAATACATTCCTGACGGTACCAAGCCCAAAGTGGGGCTGAAATGTGAGGAGTGCAGTTCAGACAGCCTGGTCTACCAGGAGGGCTGCCTGATCTGTACAGATTGCGGCCACTCCAAATGTGGATAAGTTGCATTCGGGTATGAACCCGTTACCCCTCTCTCTCTCCTTTTTTTGAGATAAGAAAGGCAACTGCCAGTCCGATTCCCCCAAAGAAGAGTGCGGTGGCAAAGTATGCTGGTGTTTCCGGAACAGCCGTATAGGTATCAAGCAGACTTCCCAGAAAAAGTCCCAGGCCAATACCAACCAGCAGCAGGGCCCATTTCAGGATCCCGTAAACGCTCACTTTGCGTTGCGTCATAAAATCTTTTGGATTGACCCCTTTTTCAATCATTGCCATTCTTTCGCGGTTCCTGGCAGTTGCAATAACGAATACAATCCCGAACAGGGCGCCAAAAAAGGTGATAGGAATTAATATCTCTTCCATCATAACAGTAAGTATTTAATTAAACATCGTTTTCTGCCTCTTTGACGCCACTGATATGGATCATGTTACACATTTTGCCATAATTTTATCGGATTAAAGTGTAACGTTTTTCCAAACAGGGCGTCTTATAGATTGCATGGAGGTTCATAAGGAGGCATACCATATAAAACGGGTAAAGTCCGGAGAGAGGGAAGCATTCACCTGGTTGGTTGACAGCTACAGCGATATGGTGTATACCATCTGTCTCAGGATGCTCTCTGAGGAGGCCGATGCCCAGGATGCAGCCCAGGAGGTGTTTATAAAGGCATACCGCTCCATCGGTGGTTTCAGAGAGACATCGAAGTTCTCCACCTGGCTCTACCGGATTGCATACAACCATTGCATCAGTGTGATCCGGAAAAAGGTAAAGATCATTGACCTGACAGATGAATTGCCTGAATATGAGGCGAATGATGGGGATCTCAGCGGGATCGACCTGCTGAGCCGGGAGGAGCGGCACAGCTATCTGCAGGTGGCCATGGAGGCGCTTCCGGAGACCGACGCCGTGGTGGTAACACTCTTCTATTATGATGAGTTGTCGCTGGAGGAAATTGCCGAAATAACCAATCTGACCAGCAGCAACATCAGGATTAAGCTTCACCGCTCGAGAAAAAAGATGTACAAAGTGCTGAGCGAGCAACTAAAATCAGAAATCAATTCAATCGCATAACATGGAACGTGACCCTCAAATATCGAAACTTGTCAGGGAAGATGGTGTGGTACATGCACCTGAAGGGTTTACCGGGGCGGTGATGGACCGGATCACAACCGAGCCTGAAAAGAGAGCATACAAGCCACTGATCGGATGGGGTGGAAGAGTTCTGATACCTCTTTTTATTACCGTCATTGTGGTGCTCTCTATTATCTTTTCAGAACCTGGAGGAGAGATCACGAACCTGGTTGAACTACCCAAGCTTCAGTGGCAGTTGCCGGAGGTTGAAATTGATCTGAGTTTCCTCTCCGGGATAGAGATCTCCACCGGGATGCTTTCGGTTGTTGTGGCCATATTTATCCTGGTGCTCTCCGATGTGAGGATCAGATCACACCGAGGGCTTTCCCAACCTTAATAAATGCATCGATCGCCTTGTCCAGGTGCGCCTGCTCATGGGCTGCCGAAAGCTGTACCCTGATCCTGGCCTGCTCTTTTGGAACCACCGGGAAGTAGAATCCGATCACATAGATCCCCTCCTCCAGCAACCGGGAGGCAAACTCCTGGGAGAGCCTGGCATCATAAAGCATCACCGCACAGATGGCCGACTGGGTGGGTTTGATATCGAACCCGGCACCGGTCATCCGCTCCATAAAATAGTCCGTGTTGTTGTGCAGTCTCTCCTGCAGCTCGGTGGTCTCATCCATCATATCGAACATGCGGATTCCCGAGCCCACTACGGCCGGGGGCAGGGAGTTGGAGAAGAGGTAGGGCCGTGAACGCTGGCGAAGCAGCTCAATGATCTCCCTCTTCCCGGTTGTAAAACCGCCTATGGCGCCGCCAAAGGCCTTCCCCAGGGTTCCGGTGATGATGTCCACCTTCCCGCGTATATTGAACAGTTCGGTCACACCACGGCCGGTTTCCCCCACCACACCTGCTGAGTGGCACTCATCCACCATCACAAGTGCATCATATTTCTCAGCCAATTCGGTAATCCGGTCCAGGGGTGGCACATTGCCATCCATGGAGAAGACCCCGTCGGTAACGATGATCCTGAACCGCTGGGCCTGTGATGCAATCAGCTGCTCTTCCAGGTCCGCCATATCCGCATTCTTGTAACGGTAGCGCTGGGCCTTGCAAAGGCGTACCCCATCGATGATCGATGCATGGTTGAGTGAATCAGAGATGATGGCATCTTCAGCGGTGAGCAGGGGCTCAAAAACACCACCATTGGCATCAAAACAGGCCGCATAGAGGATGGTGTCCTCGGTTCCGAAATAGGCGGCAATCTTCTGCTCCAGGGATTTATGCAGGTCCTGTGTCCCGCATATAAACCGCACGGACGACATGCCGAACCCATGTGAATCGAGTGCCTCTTTGGCAGCCTGGATCAGCTCAGGATGGTCTGACAGTCCCAGGTAGTTGTTGGCACAGAAATTCAGCACCTTCTCTCCGCTTTCCAGCTCAATTTCGGCCGATTGGGAGGAGGTGATGATCCGTTCAGATTTGAACAGTCCGGCCTCAGAGATGGCACTTAGTTCCTGCTTCAGGTGGGCTTTGATTTTTCCGTACATGGTTCTCTTTTTTTGATTGTTGTTACTTCAGGGTTGCCTGTGCAAATTTAAAGTTTCCGCCACGACAACAAAATGATAAACAACATAAAGTCCGCTTCTCTCCACGATCACCGGTTTTTTGCCTAATTTTATATGGATGCAAAAATCTGTCAGCATAGTTGGAGCCGGTATCGCCGGACTGGCAGCCTCAATTCGCCTGGCGGCCAGGGGCCATCACGTCACTGTTTTTGAGCGGAGAGACACACCGGGAGGAAAGCTGGATACCATCAGCTGGGAGGGATTCCGGTGGGATACAGGTCCCACTCTTTTTACCCTGCCCGACATGATTGATGAGCTCTATGTGGTGGCAGGTAATGAGATGAAGCGCTCAATCCGGACACGGAAACTGGATATCCTGGCAACCTGTTTTTACGAGGATGGGAAGATCCTGAATGCATTCGGGGATCCGGAGCTTTTTGCGGAGGAGGTGGAGAGGGTGTTGGGTGAGCCTGCATCCAGCGTGGAACAATACCTGGAGAGAAGCAGGAAAATCTACGAACTCACCAGCGAGCTCTTTATTTTTAATAAGCTCCTTCACCTGGGGACTTTTCGATCACAGAGATTTATCAATGCCCTTTTGCAACTTGGGAAGCTGGATTCCATGAGCACAATGCATGATGTACATGCAAAGCAGTTCCGCTCCGGTCACCTTGTGCAGCTGTTTGACCGGTATGCCACCTACAGCGGATCGGATCCCTTCAGGGCCCCGGGAACCCTCAATTTAATCTCCCACCTGGAGCACAACCTGGGGGCCTGGTTTCCCGAACAGGGCATGTTCTCCCTTGCCTCGGAGCTGCAGAAACTGGCCGACAGGCAGGGGGTGGTGTTTCATTTCAATGAAGCTGTGGAGAAGGTGGTCCTGGACAAACGGGTGGTCCGGGGCGTGGTTACCGGAAAGGGCATCTACTCATCTGATATCGTTATCAGTGATATCGATCTGTTTTACCTCTACCGCGACCTGCTGGATGATATCCCATTCCCGGTAAAACAGTTTAAAAAAGAGCGCAGCAATTCGGCCCTGATCTTCTACTGGGCCATGGACCGTGAGTTTACCGGTGTGAGCCCTGAAGGGGGTCCCCGGCTGGATTTGCACAATGTTCTCTTTTCTGCCAACTCCAGGGAGGAGTTCAGGGCATTGAGCCACAAGCAAACGATCTATGAGGACCCCACAGTATACCTCTATATATCCTCCAAAGAGATCCGGGGTGATGCCCCCCCGGGGAAGGAGAACTGGTATGTGATGATCAATGTGCCGGAAAACCTGGGACAGGACTGGGATGAGCTGATCAAAAAGGCCAGGCAAAACATCCTGAGCAAACTCAGCCGGATACTGGGGACAAAGATCGAACCACTGATCCTGAAAGAGTTTGTTGCAGATCCCCGCTCCATCGAGGAGCGTACCTGGTCACACCGGGGTTCTCTGTTTGGAAACAGCTCCAACAGCAGGATGGCAGCGTTCGGCAAGCACCCCAACTTCCTGAAAAAATACAAAGGGCTCTATTTTGTTGGAGGAAGCGTCCATCCCGGGGGGAGCATTCCCCTCTGTCTCGCTTCGGCAAAAATCGTTGATCAGCACATCAAATAGAGAAAACCATTTTCTATCTTTGTCCAAACGGATCGAAAACATGAATCAGAACACCAGGGTGAGGTTTGCGCCAAGCCCAACCGGACCCCTCCATATTGGCGGACTCAGGACAGCCCTTTTCAACTACCTGTTCGCCAAAAAAAACAAGGGAACGTTTATTTTGCGTATCGAAGATACCGACCAGACCAGGTTTGTTCCGGGTGCCGAGGAGTATATCCTTAAATCGCTTGAGTGGTGCGGACTGATCCCTGACGAGGGGCCGCAGCAGGGTGGTGGTTTCGGACCATACCGGCAGTCAGAAAGAAAGAGCCAGTATGAGCAGTATGCACTGCAACTTGTTAAAAAGGGACATGCCTATTATGCATTTGATACCCCCCTGGAGCTGGACCGTCTTCGCAAGGATCACGAATCCAGGGGAGAAACTTTTGTCTACGATGCCAGGGTTCGCAACACCCTGCGAAACTCGCTGACCCTTGAGCCGGAGGAGGTCCGGGAACTGATCAGCAACAGTACACCCTATGTGATCCGTTTCAGGTTTGAACCGGAGCAGGAGATCAGGATGAATGACATGGTCCGCGGCGAGGTGGTTGTAAACAGCTCCACCCTGGATGACAAGATCCTCTTTAAATCGGACGGGATGCCCACCTACCACCTGGCCAATGTGGTGGATGACAATTTAATGGCCATATCCCATGTGATCCGGGGCGAGGAGTGGCTCCCATCCCTTCCGCTGCATGTGGCCCTCTACAGGGCATTTGGCTGGGAGCATCTGATGCCGGCTTTTGCACACCTCCCCCTGATCCTCAAACCCGCCGGCAAAGGAAAACTGAGCAAAAGGGATGGTGAAAAGGGAGGATTCCCGGTATTCCCGCTTGAGTGGAAAGATCCCGCATCGGGAGATGTCTCCCCGGGGTACAGGGAGGAGGGGTACCTGCCCGAAGCCTGTATCAACCTTCTTGCATTGCTGGGATGGAACCCGGGCACAGAGCAGGAGCTGTTCTCACTGGATGAACTGGTTCATGAATTTCAGCTCGAGAAAGTGGGAAGATCGGGATCCCGGTTCGATCCTGAAAAATCCAAATGGTTCAACCACCAGCATATCCAGCAACTCCCTGACGGGGAGCTTCATGAGGCGTTCGCCAGGGTGCTGAAAAACAGGGGGGTATCCTGCAGCGGGGAGGAACTTAAGAGCCTGGTTCCCGTGATCAAGCCCAGGATCACCTTTTTCGATGAGGTGTGGGAGCAGGCATGGTTCTTCTTCAAATCACCCGAATCCTACGACCCTGCAATGGTTAAGAAAAGATGGAAGGAGGATTCCCCGGAGAAGATGACCCTGCTGGCAGGTGCACTTGAAGCGTGCGAACCATTTACTGCAGAGGCTGTAGAGGGCGTGGTAAAAGGGCTGATCGCAGAGAGGGAGTGGGGAATGGGAGCCATTATGAACGGCTGGAGGCTCCTGCTTGTTGGAGCCGCCAAAGGGCCGGGTCTCTTTGACCTGGCCGCATTTATTGGCAGGGAAGAGGTGGTTGCAAGAATGAAAAGAGGAGTAGATACCATTAACAAATAGATCATACAGATGCTTAAGGAGACCAATCTATATGTAAACATCCACGGACACAGGCATGCCAATAACATCCAGGAGTGGGTTATGATGAACCTTTTTGCCATTGAGTATCCGCCGGATGACATTGAAAGCGGATACTATTCGGTGGGATTTCATCCCTACAATATTGGAAAGATGGATGAGCAGGATACCCTTGCAAAGGTGCGGCTTGCCACCGAAAACTCAAACATATTGGCCATTGGGGAGATCGGTCTGGACAGATCCATTGCCCCCCCCATGGAGGACCAGATGCGGATATTCGAACAACAGGTAGAGATTGCCGAATCTGCCGGTCTGCCCGTAATCCTGCATGTGGTAAGGGCCTTCAACGAGATGATTGAGTTTATGAGAGTCCATAACCCGTCGGTGTCCATGATCATTCACGGATACAATGGCAGCCGTGAGATGGCCGAGGAGCTTGTGAAAGCAGGTTTCCTGATCTCCTTTGGAGAGGCCATTGCAAGAGAGCACTCAAAGATCATCGAAGCACTTCTGTCGGTCCCTGTTGAAAAACTGTTTCTGGAGACCGATGAGGGCGATCTGGATATCAGGGAGATTTATCACACCGCGGCGGAGGTAAAGGGCATCCCGATGGATCAACTACGGGGCCAGATCGTTGAAAATGCAAAGGCCCACCTTCCCCGTTTTGCAAAACTGTTCTGACTGCAGAAATGAGTACCACCGGTCCACATGATGGCTGGCAGGAGCGAACCATTCAGCTGCTCGGAGCGAAGCAACATGCCAGGCTCCGGAATGCCAATGTGCTTGTGGTCGGAATGGGTGGTGTGGGTTCCATGGCTGCCGAGATGATCTGCAGAAGTGGCGTGGGAAAGATGACCATTATTGACGGGGACAGGATCCAGCCCGGAAACCTGAACCGGCAGATTCCTGCCACCCACAGTACCCTTGACAGGGAGAAGTCCATTGTAATGGGTGAGCGCATGGTTGATATCAACCCCGGACTGGACCTCACTGTGCTCAATGAATTTATCAGGGACGACCGCATCCCGCAGATTCTGGAGGAACCTTTCGATTATGTGGTGGATGCCATCGACACCCTCTCTCCAAAGATCTACCTTATATACCACACCCTGAAGAGGGGGCTGAAGCTGACCAGCTCCATGGGATCGGGGGGGAAAGTGGACCCCTCCCAGGTAAGGGTGGCAGACTTCGGGGAGACCTACAACGACAGGCTGGCCTATGTTCTCCGCAAAAAACTCCGCAAACTTGATGTGCATGGCGGATTCAAAGTGGTCTTCTCCACCGAGCAGGTACCCAAGGAGATGATCATCCCTGTGGAGGGGGAGCCCAATAAAAAATCGACCGTGGGAACCAGCTCATTCATCCCGGCCATCTTCGGGTGCACCCTCGCTTCAATTGTGGTCAGGGAACTGGCCGGTCCCGGTAACCCACAGGAGCTTCCCGGAAATCGTTGATAAATTCCTCCGTTTTTCAAAAATCGTGCAACTATAAGCTGTATTTTTCCGTAGAAATAGTGTTCTGGAATCTTAATTAAACTAAAATATGATGAAAAAGCTGATTTTAGTTCTTGCTGCCTCTTTTTTAATTGTGCAGGTATCAAAAGCCGAACTGTTTGAGTACGGTGCCAAAATAGGCCTTGGATATTCCAGCCTGAAGGTCTCTGACCTGACCGGTCTTAACAACGGAACAGATGTGTATGACCTGGTGACCGGCGACGGAGTGATGGCCTACCATATAGGGGTTATGACACGCGTTAAGATCGCCATGCTCTACGTGCAACCGGAATTGTACTTTAACGATGGGGGAGGAACCATTGAGAGAATAGTGGACAACGTATCCACCGGGTTGATGACTGTCGATTTTCAAAGGGTGGACATTCCCATCATGGCAGGTGCAAAATTCGGACCACTGCGTGTCAATGCCGGTCCGGTGGGATCCTACGTTGTGAAGGAGTCCATCACCACTGACATCGCAGATATTCCACCGGATTACGAGGTATTTCATAAATCGATGACCTGGGGATTCCAGGCAGGCCTGGGGCTGGACCTTTCAAAGATCTCTTTCGATGCCAGGTATGAAGGCTCCTTAAGCAAGCTGGGCGAATCACTCAACGTCGGAGGCAACGATTATGCCCTGGACGCACGTCCCAGCCAGTGGGTCTTCTCACTGGGATTCTGGTTCTAGAGGATAACCATACAATCCATACTGAAAAACCCGGGCTGACCACAGTCCGGGTTTTTAATACCCTGTTTTCCACTGCCTGTTTTCCCGTAGCATTTTAAACCGCCTGAAGCCCAGTTCATAGAGCCACTCCAGGTCAAAATCGGTCATTCCCTTTAGTTTCCTGGGATGTAGCCTGTTGGAACACCAATCTGTCTGGAATCCAAGCCGGAACATAAATGTGGTATACCTTCTCACCGGGTGTTGTATGGCCAGTTTTTTGTTTGTTTCAGAGATCACCCTGTAGCAGATCCTGTCGGGACAGGTTAATGCGCAACCGGCGTTTCCGAAGAGGGTGATCCGCTCCTTCTGTACAATAGAGGAGAGAAAATCCGAATTGTAATTGAGGTTCATGGGAAGGATCACAGTGTCGTAAATATCCAGTGCGTTGTCTATTTTGTCATGGGTGTCAATCTCTTTGAGGATACTGGCTTCTATTTTGTAAGCTGGAAAATCCCTCCTGATCCACCCGGCCAGCTGGTCGTTGGTACATATAATTGAGTTTCCCTTTCGCTGGTACTTCTCAAAAAAGGGGATGTGGTTCCTGTACTCCTCCTCTGTGGCCTCATGGTTGGTACAGGGGATGCGCAGACCGATCCTGTTTTCATTCAGCATCGCCACATCTGTGTCGGAAAGCTGCCTGCCCAGGAAGGGTCGTCCGCTGTAAAGGGTGGAGGGTTCCACAAACCCGAACAGACTGTCCACCTGTTCCAGCGGGATGGTTGAGAAATGAGATTTCAGGAACTCCAGCACGGGCGTACTTTCCCTCTTTCCCCTGGCGGAGATGGTAAATGTAATGTCCCTGAATACCGTATCTAACAACATATTACAGGATCCACTGTTTTTCATGTGTACTATAGTCCAGAACCCGGATTTCCAGTTCCCGACCCAGTTTCAGGGCCTCCTCCTTCATCTTCTCAAACGATCCCCTGCAGATGGTGATGTAGCGCAAGTCACCCTCCACAACCAGGTTGACCTTATAGGCCCTGGCTCCCTTCTTGTTTTCAGGCATAACCAGAGGTAATGCCTGGGTTCTCTGGCTGGAGAGGTTGATCCTGGTGATGGTGACATAGCTGGGTTGAGGCAGGCTCTCCCACTGGCCGATCCTCAGGAACCCAAAACGGTCATACTTTATATACCGCTTTCCCGCAATATCGATCTTTACCCCCTGGAAAGAGAGTGTGAGCAGAATGCCCAACGCAATGGAGGCAACCCCTTCGATATATTTTTGATAAGAGAAAAACATGATGGTCACCAGGACCATGAGCAGGGTGAAGATCCGAAAGTTGTATCGCTCGTATTTATACATGGCTGGTTGGAGTGTTGCCAACAAGGTAAGAAACTTTTTGATCCGTGCAGTTTGTGGCTCAGGAGTGCTCCCTGCTCATGGTAACCCCAACCGAACGGATCGGCCCTCCCATGGGCGGATGCATCTTCCGGACCCGAACCGTGGCTTTCTTAATTCCATCCATCTCGTTAAAGAGGGCATCGAGAATCCGTTTGGCAATGTTCTCCAGGAGGTTTGATTTTTTCCGGCGCATCTCCTTTTTAATCAGCTGGTAAGCCCGCTGGTAGTTGACCGCATCATCCAGCTGGTCTGATTGGGCAGGAGCTTTTAAATCGGCCTCAAGCTCCAGGTCCACAAGGAACCTGTTACCCACGATCTGCTCTTCCTGGTAGTGGCCATGGAATGCATAGAATTCCATCTCCTCGATTATGATCTTTCCCATACTACAAATTTATTAATTTTGTTGAGTCGATAAAGAAATGATAATGACTGAGAAAAAAGAAGAGACCAGCGAAAAGAGAAGCCTCAATTTTGTTGAGGCGATTGTTGAGGAGGACCTGCGCAGCGGCAGAGACCAGGGAAAGGTTCATACGCGCTTTCCGCCGGAACCCAACGGTTACCTGCATATCGGGCATGCCAAAGCCATCTGTCTCGATTTCGGGATCGCAGAGCAACATGGTGGAAAATGCAACCTTCGCTTCGACGATACCAATCCTGTCAAAGAGGATGTGGAGTATGTGGATTCCATTAAGGAGGATATAAAGTGGCTTGGTTTTGACTGGGAGGAGCGGGAGTACTATACATCCGACTATTTCGGGAAATTGTATGACTTTGCGGTTGAGCTGATTAAAAAGGGGCTGGCCTATGTGGATGACCAGAGCTCGGAGGAGATGGCCAGTCAGAAGGGTACCCCCACCGAACCCGGATCGCACAGTCCGTTCAGGGAGCGCTCCGCAGAGGAGAACCTGGACCTTTTTCAGCGCATGAATACAGGGGAGTTTCCTGAAGGGTCGAGGGTGTTGAGGGCAAAGATCGACATGGCTTCGTCCAACATGCACATGCGCGACCCTGTGATCTACCGCATCATTTTCCATCCCCACCACCGTACAGGAGACAGGTGGAAGGTATACCCCATGTATGACTTTGCACACGGACAGTCCGATTTCTTTGAGGGGATTACCCATTCACTTTGTACACTTGAATTTGAAGTTCACCGGCCCCTCTACGACTGGCTGGTGGAGCACCTGAAGGCCGATGACTACAGGCCCCGGCAAACCGAATTTAACCGTTTGAACCTGAGCTATACCGTGCTCAGCAAGCGGGTGTTGCTCAACCTGGTGAAGGAGGGGCATGTGAATGGCTGGGACGATCCCCGCATGCCTACCATCAGCGGTTTGAGGAGAAGGGGTTACACCCCGGAGTCGATCCGCAACTTCAATGACAGCATTGGTTATACCAAGGTGATGGCCACCAACGATGTGGGATTGCTGGAGTTTGCCATCAGGGAGGAGCTGAACAAGAGGGCCCCCAGGGTGATGGGGGTCCTCGATCCACTGAAGCTGATCATTACCAACTACCCGGAGGGGAAAACAGAGGAGATGGAGACCATCAACAACCCGGAGGATGAGTCGATGGGCAGCCGCACCATCCCATTCTCCAGGGAGGTCTATATCGAGCGAGGCGATTTCATGGAAGATCCACCCAGGAAGTTCTTCCGCCTGGGTCCGGGTCGGGAGGTGAGGCTCAAATCGGCCTACATCATCAAGTGTGAGGATTACAAAAAGGATGAGCAGGGCAACATCACAGAGGTGTACTGCACCTACGATGAGGCCACCCGAAGCGGAGGCCCCGAGGCTGGCCGGAAGGTGAAGGGAACCCTCCACTGGGTCTCGGCAAAAGATGCCATTGAGGCTGAGGTACGGCTCTACGACAGGCTGTTCAATGACCCCGATCCGGCCGGACACAAGGATAAAAATCCGGCCGATTTCCTCAATCCCGATTCACTGAGGGTAATTACCGGCTATGTGGAGCCCTCGTTGAAAGAAGCAAAACCGCTGGACCATTTTCAGTTCCAGCGGCTGGGTTATTTCAATGTAGATCCGGACACCACCCCCGGGAAGCTGGTCTTTAACCGGACCGTCACCCTGAGGGATAACTGGGCAAAGAGGGGTTGATTCTACTCCTTGTGGTTGTACAGATGTACATCCTGCTGCGGGAATGGGATTGAGATCCCGGCAGCATCGAACTGCTTCTTCACATTCTCATGATAATCGAAGAAAACATCCCAGTAATCGGCCGAATTGATCCACACCCTCAGTTTCAGATTTACTGAGCTGTCAGCCAGCGCCTCAACCATCACTGTTGGTGGATTATCTTTCAGGATGCGGCCGTCCCCATCTGCCATTTTCTGAAGGATCTCCTTGGCCTTGTCGATATCATCTCCATATCCGATACCAAAGGAGAAATCGATCCGCCTTGTGGGCATGGCAGAATAGTTGATCAGCGCATTGGAGGACATGGGCGAATTGGGAATAATCACCTTCCTGTTGTCGGGCGTGAGAAGCACCGTTGTAAAGATCTGAATCTCCTTTACGACACCCATGAATCCCTGGGCTTCGATAAAATCGCCCACTTCGTAGGGTTTGAACAGCAGGATCATCACCCCGCCGGCAAAATTCTGCAGCGTTCCTGAGAGGGCCATGCCCACAGCCAGACCGGCTGCACCAAGTACCGCAATAAAGGAGGTCATCTGGATCCCCACCATCCCCATGACACTGATGATCAGCATGATCTTCAGCAGGATATTGGCCATCGACTTCAGAAACGGGATCAGGGACTCGTTCACATCTCCCCTCTTCATCATCTTAACCATGCCCTTGGTAAGCCATTTGATCACCAGGAGACCAACCACCAGAACCACGATGGCCAGCACGAACTTCATGCCATAGCGTACAAACAATCCATAGAGTTTTTCAATTACTTCCTGTAAATTTTCCATAAGATTTTAATTAGGATTTATGTTTATAACCAGTCTGGCCGGTTATTGTTCCGCCAATAACAATAAAGTTAAGAAATGAAATTCAAAATTATTTGATCATCAACCTGATGGTTCCTGCCTCTTCCTCGTTCAGAACCAGCCGGGCCAGGTAGAGGCCCGGAACCATTCCCCCCGTATCTATTTTTATCTGGTGTTCCCCGGCATCATATTTTACCCGGTTCACCACCTGTGCGGTATGTTGCCCGGTCATTGAATAGAGATCGAGCTGAACTTTGGAAGGAGCCATGGTGTTGAAGATCAATTGAAAATCTCCGGAAGCCGGATTGGGAAAGAGAGAGAGGGATTTGTTCACCATCTCTTTCCCGGGGTTGCTGTTGTCATTGAAAATAGCATCCACCATGGGTTGGATCTCCGGGTTGGACATGAACAGGTCCCACAGCATTTCGCTCCTGTGGTTTTCGATCATCAGGATAATAGGCCCCTGGTCGATGGCCAGGTAGGAATTCGCCCACCAGTTCCGCTGCTGGTTGAATGCATCGTAGAATCCCATCCAGCCCCAGGTTCTCTCCCCAAGTTCACGATAGAAGTGTTTCAGGGCAAGCATCGATTCATCGGGTGTGTAGGGAAAGGAGGACAATGCGGCGGTGGGTGTAATGGTGCCGTTGTCCCTGTCGGGGGTGGGCTCATGTGCCATGTATCCGTCAGGATCATCACTGGCTGTAAGTCCCCAGCAACTTGCACTGTATCCGGCAAAACCCCTGGGATTGGCCTCGCAATAGGCCTGGTGAACCAGAGAGTGGTTGCGGTTCTGCTCAAAGTAGTTTGCATAGCTGTCTGCCTTGTCCCTGGGATCGAACCCCACGAAGGAGTAGTGGGCAAAAAAGAGAGGCCCTCCGTAGTCCGGTCCTACGGGGAGCTCATATCCATAGAATCTCTTGCCGTTTGTATAGTAAGGCATACCTGCCCACCCGCTCTTCCACAGGCTGGCCGGTACCCCGTGGGTGGGGGAGGCAATGGCCATGAGGTAGGTAATGGCAGCCTCGTTCCATCCTCTCACAGTCATATTCATCTCCCAGTTGTAGTTTGGGGACCAGTGCCAGTACAGGGCAGGAGAATCATTCTGGCGGTACCAGTCCCATTCAATACCTTCCCAGAGGGTGGTGGCCATTTGGACAATCTGCTGTTCATCGGGTGAGGTCCCGTCGAAATATTGTCTGATGGTGAGCAGTCCCTGGGCCACATATGCGGTCTCTACCAGATCACCTCCGTTGTCTTTTGTGCCAAAGGGGACCACCTCTCCCGTATTGCCGTTGATCCAGTGAGACCAGGCACCATGAAACCGGTCAGCCGTGGATAGAGAATTCAGGATTTTCAAGCTCCTTGCAACGCCCTCTTCCCTTGTGATGAATCCCCGCTCTATTCCCACCGGGATGGCCATCATTCCAAATCCGGATCCCCCTGTTGTTACTATATTCCCGGAAGTATTTCGCTCCCTGGTCATCCCTGAGGCCTCGTGGGCAAAATCCCAGAAATAGCGGAAGGTGTATAACTGAACCATGTCCAGAAGCGCTTCATCTGTCATGCTGTGGGTGGTGTCCCCTGCCTCTTCTGAAGGTTCTGAAGGCTCGTTAACCTCATTCAGGGCTTTCACCCTGTAGGAGGCAACCACAGCCTCTCCCAATGGTCTGACCCAGTCAGTGTACGCAGTTGCGCTCTTTCCCACCTGGGAAATGGCTGAATAGTTCAATCCCCCATCCAGTGAGCGTTCAATTTCATATCCCATCAGATAGGTTTCAGGATTTGGATCCCAGCGAATCTCCATATGATACTCATATCCCTTTACTGAAACCCCCTGGGGAATGGAAGCAGGCAAGGTGATTACATCGCCCTTTTTGACCCTCATGTTATCAACCAGTAATGTATGTTCAGTACTATCGGCCTCACCCTGAGTAAATCCAATGGTCTTAATGTTGGTGTAATCGACTCCATCTCCGGAGGTCAGGTACAACTCCATGGGAATGACAATCCGGGTCCACTCCCCGGCTATCAAATCGGCCGACCAGTCGGAGAGAGGAATGGAAACGCCCTTCTGATTGGTTATATCTTCCAGAAACACCCGGGGCAGATGCAGTGCAGAGATCCCCTCCACACTCTGCAACCAGAACGCCATGGTATCTGTATCACTGACATCCTTTGCGGTCCATCCATCCCCTGCGGCGATGGCCAGCCAGTTGCCACCGGACAGAGATCGCCATTTAAGCCGGAGCGAATTTATTCCCTGCTGTGCAGGAATGACTGATTCCACCGGAAACTTTCTAAACTCAGGCTCCATCGCTCCCTCCAACTCACTTGGGGCCGTCTTGTCCAGCCAGCTGAAATCGTAATATTCGGCATTGGGACTGTCCTGGAAGAAGAGGTAGGTCTGGCCGCTTATAACCATGGGTGCTGTGAAGAGCAAGAGAATCAATATCTTTTTCATGGGATTCAATTTTTTATAGAATTTGTTGCTCCATTAGCGCAGTATTAACTTAAATCCTCCCTAACTGTATAAGAGACCTCAAATTAAAGAATATTCCCGAATATTAAATGGCCACAAAAATTTTACTAATTTTGCGGTGAAAAGCAAAAGATCCGGTCGGTTTGCCGAGTAATCCGCAGCGGATGAGAAATATTGATAATTAAGATAATGGTCGGTTTGCCGAGTGGCTAGGCGCTGGTCTGCAAAACCAGTTACAGCGGTTCGAA
>JBDLIQ010000023.1:0-40312 GCA_039714775.1 Bacteroidota bacterium | reverse complement strand
CAAACCGCCAACAAAAAAAAATGAAGAGAGATTATGCTTCCCTCTTCATCTTAATGTTACGAAACCGGAAATATCGCCCACCTGCTTGAAGAATATGCTTTTTTAACACTTCCCGCCGTCAAGCGGGTGGTTCACCTCACAGGTTCTACCTGTAAAGGGGTCCGTAGGTGTCACAGGCCCTGTAATCTGCTCCCTCTTTGTCCATACCGTATGCAGACCATGCGCTGGGCCTGAAGATCTTCTCTTCCGCTACATTGTGCATGTTCACCGGGATGCGGAGCATGGCTGCCAGGGCCATCAGTTGCGATCCGATATGCCCATAGGAGAAGGCTCCATGGTTGGCACCCCAGTTGGCCATCACCGAGTAGACATCCTGGAAGTTCCCCTCGCCTGTAAGACGCGGTACAAACCAGGTGGTGGGCCATGTGGGATTGGTGCGGTCGGTCAGGGTTTTATGAACCTCATCAGGAAGCTCGATGGTGTACCCTTCTGCAATCTGCAGAACCGGGCCCAGCCCTTTCACGATATTGACCCTGCTCATGGTCACCGGCATTCCCCCTTTTGTATCGAACGAGGATGAGTAACCGCCCCCCCTGAAATATTCCAGTACAGCCGGTCCCCAGGTGGTGTTATCGACGCACTGCTGCGCCTCCTCTTCTGTAATATCGTACCAGGGCTTCATAGCAGGCTTGCCGTCGATGGTTTGCTGACCTGTTCCATCCAGTGCTGAGGCTCCTGAATTGATCAGGTGAATAAACCCGTTTTTGGCATCACCGGTCAACTCGAAACCTGTTACCCGCTTCACAGCATCGGGACTCCAGTAGGTCCGTACATCGCTGAATACCTGGGCTCCCCCGGTAAGCAGGTGACCAAACAACATGGCCACACCGTTCAGGCTGTCATTCTCGGTGGCCACCATATAGGGCTGCCTGACCCCGTTCCAGTCAAACGAGGAGCAGAGGATCGCCTCCATAAAATCACCATTGGGGAAATGGTCGGTCCACTGCCGTTGTCCCTGGAACCCGGCAGCAATGGCATTGTGTCCCATCGCCTCTTCGCCGTAACCCAGCTCCTTCAGCTTCGGATTCCCCACCATCAGGTCACGTCCGATCAGCGCCATCTTGGCTACAAAATCCCAGTCATCCTGCTTCTCTGCATCCGATTTCTTTGTCTCGGGCGGATTGTAATCCATGCCCTCTTTGCAGTGATCACTGATCCAGCTCTTTGCCTTCTCCAGCTCTTCAGGATCAAAGATCCCACGATCGATCCTGCGTGCAAACTCGGTCATATCCACATATTCGCAGCGCATCCCCAGGAACTCCTCGAAGAAACCGGCATCCACAATAGAGCCGGCGATCCCCATGGAGACACTTCCCATGGAGAGGTATGATTTTCCTTTCATGGTGGCCACAGCCAGTCCCGCCTTCACAAAGGTGAGGATCTTCTCCTGTACATCTTCCGGAACCTCCGTATCGCCCGAATCCTGCACATCCTTCCCGTAGATCCCAAAGGCAGGCAGACCCTTCTGGTTATGTCCTGCCAGGGCCGCAGCCAGGTATACTGCACCAGGGCGTTCGGTTCCATTGAAACCCCATATGGCTTTGGGCAGCAGCGGATCCATATCGATGGTTTCACTGCCGTAACACCAGCATGGAGTCACGGTCAGGCTGACCCCTACCCCTTCGCGGGTAAATTGATCTGCAGCTGCGGCAGCTTCAGCCACACCACCAATGCAGCTGTCGGCAATCACACACTCCACATCAGAACCATCGGGGTGCTTCAGGTTCGATTCAATCAAATCGGCGGCACTCTGCGCCATCTTCATGGTCTGCGCTTCAAGCGATTCCCTGACCCCCTGCAGCCGTCCGTCGATGGTGGGTCTTATTCCTACTTTCGGGGCCTGCCCGATCAATCTTTTTGTACTCATGTTGTTCTGTTTTATAGTTATGTCTCTTTTAAGTTTACAAATCGTTCATACCGCATCTCCAACTGTTCCCGGGCGGGTTCCGGATGGTAGGTGCTGGTGGTGCAGGATTGCTTCAGCAGTTTGCGTCCCTCCTCCAGTGAGCTGATCCTGCCCATGGCAATGGCCTGGATCAGGATATTTCCCAGGGTGGCCCCTTCAACGGGACCTGAAATCACCGCTCTTCCACAGATGGTTGCGATCCGCTGGTTCAGGATCTCCGACTGACTCCCCCCTCCCACCAGGTGCAGCACCTCGATGGACTTTCCTGACAACTTTTCCAGCCTTTCAATGTGGTACCTGAAGGAGAAACAGAGGCTGTCATATGCACAGGAGAGGTAGCCTGTGAACTCCTCTGGTTTCTGCTGGCCAGTCTTCCCAAAATAGGTATCAAATGCCATCCTCATATCCTCCGGATTATAAAACAGCGGATCATCCGGATCGATAACCTGCATAACCGGCTCACCCTCCCCGACCATAACCTCAATATCGGAGTAGGAGGTCTCTTCAGGCAGCTGACTTTTCAATCCCTGTACCAGCCAGAGTCCAACAATATTTTTCAGGGAACGATAGCTGTTGTTATACCCTCTTTCATTTGTGATTCCAAGCTTCAGCGCATCTTCACTGATCAACGGAGTATCTGTCTCGATACCTACAATGCACCAGGTCCCGGCAGAGATGTATGCGAAATTGGGATTGTCCACCGGGATGGCAGCCACCACGCAGGCTGTATCGTGACCGCATACCGCCACATTTTCCATTTGGGATCCATCCGGCTGTGGCCATGTGACACTTCCCAGCCTGGCACCCGGCGGAGTAACCTCACCCAGCAACGCCTCTTCCATGTGAAGCTTTTGAAGGATTTCGGGATCCCATTGGTCTCCTTTTACCCCAAGCACCTGGGAGGTGGATGAAATGGTAAGTTCATTGCGGGCAGATCCGGATAGAAGGTAGTTGATATATGCGGGAATGAACAAGATCTTCGAAACCCTTTGCATCACCTCCGAATCCTTCAGGGAGAAAAATTGAAAAAGGGTGTTGAAGATATAGAAGTTGATCCCGGTACGCCGAAAGGTCTCCACTCCCGGCATCAGGGTTTCCCACAACTCCTGCATCCCTTCGGTGCGCTTGTCCCTGTAAGCCACAGGATGCTCCAACCGTTCCCCCTCTTCGTCCAGCAGGACAAAATCCACACCCCAGGAGTCGACACCGATGCTTGAAGGTGCACTATCGGACATCTCCAGTGCTTTTGAGATTCCCTCCCTGATCCCGTTCCAGATCCGGTCCATGTCCCACCGCTCATGACCATCCATCTCCACAATTTCATTGGGTATCCGGTGGATCTCCTTATAGGATAAACCATCGCGTTTGATCGCACCCAGCATCACACGGATGCTGCTGGCCCCCATGTCTACCGCAATGCATGTGAAATCATTGTTCTTGTTTAAGGTGTTGTTCATGAATTTGTGTAATATTGACACAAAAATATCAAATGTAAGCATTTTGAATGATGAAATTTATTGCATTTTTACAGATTCTATCTTTCAATTGACACCACCATTCCATGAGCCAGACAAACAGACTTGTTGAGAAGAAACACATCCTGCCATTTATTTTGATCACCAGCCTTTTTGCCATGTGGGGTTTTGCCAACGACATCACCAACCCCCTGGTGGCTGCCTTCAAGACCCTGATGGAGATGACCAACGCCAAAGCTGCTTTAATCCAGCTGGCATTCTACGGAGGATACGGAACCATGGCCATTCCGGCAGCGCTTTTCGTGCGTAAATATAACTATAAGAAGGGGATCCTGATGGGACTGGCATTCTATGCCATTGGGGCGCTTCTGTTTTGGCCGGCCGCACATTATCAGGCATACATTTTCTTTCTGATCGCCCTCTATATTCTCACTTTCGGGCTTGCCTTCCTGGAGACAACCGCCAACCCTTTTATTCTTTCACTGGGAAGCAAAACCAATGCCACACGCAGGCTTAACCTGGCACAGTCCTTCAATCCGGTTGGATCCATTACCGGCATGGCCGTCGCCTCATGGGTAATCCTGGACGCCCTGCAATCGGACGAACGGATCAACGGGATACTGACCTTTCCTGCAAAAGATGAAGTAACCAAGGCGGCCATCCGGGCCAATGACCTGATCATCATCCGGGACCCTTATGTGGCACTGGGGGTCGTGGTGATCATGTTGTTTGTACTGATCGCCCTGGTAAAGATGCCTCAAACCGGTCACACTGAAAACGGAAAGGCCATCGAATCCATGAAAAGATTGGCAAAGAATAAGATATTCCGCGAAGGGGTAGTTGCACAGCTCTTCTATGTGGGGGCCCAGATCCTTTGCTGGACCTTCATTATCCAGTATGCTGATAACCTGGGGATTGACAAAGCCACTGCACAGCGGTATAACATAGTGGCCATGGGTATGTTTCTCACCTTCAGGTTTGTGAGTACCATGCTGATGAAGTATGTCAATGCCCGCAAGCTACTGATGTTTTTTGCCATGGGTGGGATGGCAACCATTACCGGTGTGATCCTGATCGAAGGGATGACGGGCCTCTACCTGTTGGTTGCCACTTCAGGCTTTATGTCGCTTATGTTCCCCACCATTTACGGGATCGCACTGCGTGATGTGGGGGATGATGCCAGCATGGGTGCCGCTTTTCTGGTGATGGCCATCGTGGGCGGAGCACTGTTACCCGTGGTCCAGGGAGCCATTATTGACCTGGGGACCGTAGGGCCGCTTCCGGCAGTCAACTTCTCCTTTATTGTGCCCTTTATCAGTTTTGTGGTGATTGCCATTTACGGAAGGCGCTCCTACCTGGCAGATAAAAACAATCCGGAGCTGGCAGTATAATCAGCTGAATTGGTTCAGTTGCAATACTTCAGCAACAACGCCTCGGCTTCGGCTGACCACAGTCCGTCGTGGCGGTCGCAGATATCGGCCAGGTCGCTGTACATGGGATCCTTCTCACCCAGCTTCCTGAAATCGGAGATGGCTGTAAGCGGCATATCCATGTGGGTGTAGATCAGTTTCTTTCCGCCCGGTATATTGGGAAGGTCAAGGGTAGACTCAGGCACTGTGTTCAGTCCCCCGATATGGGTGATCAGGCCGGAAGGATCCAATCCCTTCTCCATCATGGCCAGTGACTCTTTGATGTCGTCGGTATTGCCCCCGCTTGTGCCCACAATGTGGGTATAGGCGTAGTGTACATTGTAGAAGTTCATCCTGGCACTGAAGTTGGGATCTGACGGACCGGCAAAAAAGTTGAGGCAACCATCAAAAGCCAACAGGGCATCGGCCTGCTCGATCACCGGTGCCACCGGTGCAAATACAAACACATCGTTGTATCCCGCTCCACCTGTCAGCTCCCTCATATATGCCACAGGATCCTCGTGAGCAGATGTATTGATATAGTGAAGGTCGATGCCCTTGCTGCGGGCCAGTTCGGGTGAATAGAGATGCGCCGCACGATCGAGCCGGGCCTGGTCAATGTCGGTCACCACCATCAAAGAGGGTTTACGGTCCTCGCGGTGAATGGCATAGTTAATCGCTGCCAGTCCCATGGGCCCTACCCCGGCCAGGATGGCCAGGTTTCCACCGGCCACAATCTCCATCTCATGCAGATAGCTGCCCGGTTTGGTGTGGTAGTTGGCATGCATCGCCCCGGTCACACAGGAGAGAGGCTCGGCCATAGAGGCCGGAAAATATCCCGGACCATTGTATGTAAGCAGGCAACCCATCTCCATCACCTCGTTGGGAATCACCACATAGGTGGCATCTCCACCCAGGTAGCGGTAACTGTAACCGGGAGCACTCAGCACACCCACCGGACCATCCTCATAGTTCAATGCAGGCTGAATGGCAAATTTGTCCCCGGTTTTAAACTGGGAGGCCCATTTACTTCCCACCTCCACGATCTCTCCGGCAAACTCATGCCCGATAATCACCGGACTTTCGGCCGTATCATCAGGAACACGCTTGTGATCCGGACCCTGAACAGCCGCCTTGTATGAAGACATGCAGAGGCTGTCACACACCACCTTTGCAAGGATCTCATCATTGCCTGGAACGGGCAATTCAAACTCATCAATTCTTAAATCTTTCTTTCCGTATAACCTGACTGCTTTTGTCTTCATGTTTCTATTATGATTAATTTTTATACTATCAAATCAAGGATCTCAGCGGGGGCATCGATTATTCTGGCCTGATGCTGTTCCCCAGAGCCCCCGTTAAGCCCATAACCCCAGGAGACACCCACCGGTACCATTCCTGCAGCTATTGCTGTTTTCAGATCATTCATTGAATCCCCTACAAACAGGAATTTTCCTGGTTCAATCCCCATCAACCCTGCGATTTCAAGGGCGGCTGCCGGATCGGGTTTTTTAGGTACCGCATCGCGCTGACCAAAAACGTGCATGAAGGGCCATTCTGACAGATAGTGATCCGCAACTTTCACTGTGAGATTGTGGGGTTTGTTGGAGAGTATGGCAATCTTAACACCCGTCCTTACCAGCTCATCCAGCATCCCGGGGACCCCCTCATAGATCCTGCTCCTGTTGTGCAGATTCTCCCCGTAAATGGCTTTAAACTCCTCTACATAACCCTGCAACTTAGCGGGCGAAACATCGTTGCCGATTGCCTCCTGGATAAACCGGACCGCTCCGTTACCTATCCAGCCAAGAAACTCCTGGGTGGTGCGTGCCGGAAAGCCATATCGCTCAAAGAGTGCATTGGCGGCATCTCCCAGGTCATCAATGGTGTGAAGCAGGGTTCCGTCAAGATCAAATATGACTCCTTCTATCTTCATCCGGCAGCTTTAACTTAACATCACCTGTCCACCCGTTACAGGAATGGCCTGTCCCGTTTCATACTCCTGGTCGATCACATATTTGATCGCCTTCACCACATCTGTGATGCGGCATCCGCGTCCGGCAGGTACCAGCGACTCATAATGACGTTTTACATCCTCAACTGTTCTGGCACCGGCTACTTTTCCGGCATTCAGGTATTGAACAAAGAGGCCCTTCTCAGGATCTGACCAGAGCGGTCCTTCAAAGAAATTACCGGGACAGATGGCGTTGACCTTGATCCGGTCGGGCATCAGCTCCATGGCAAATGAGTGTGTAAGTCCGATGCCTGCAAACTTGCTCCCGGCATAGGCAAAATTCTTCTTGCTTCCTTCGAGTCCCGATTTTGAATTGATCTGGATGATGTCGGTGAAACTCTCCGGGTTGAAACGGTTCTGCTGTTTCATCACTGGAGCTGCAGCCTTCACGCAGTTGAAGTAACCATTGTAATTTACTTTAGTCACAAAATTGAAAGCATCCGGTTCCATCTCCTCAATGCCACCGGCTTTCAGAACACCGGCATTGGAGATCATCACATCCAGCCCCCCGAATGCAAGCACCGTTTCATACACTGCTGCAGACACCGATTCCAGGTCGGTCACGTCGGTCTTCACAAAGAAGGCCCTGTTGGGAGTGTTCTGTCCGTTGAGCTCAGCGGCCACCGTTTGTCCGGCTGTTTCATTGATGTCAAGCAGTACCACATTGGCACCTTCCGAATAGAGGGATCTTGCAATACCCTCTCCATATCCCATGGCTCCGCCTGTAATGGCAATCACTTTATTGTAGATATGGGATCTGAGCGTGGGGGCCGGCGCCGGTCCGGATTGGGGAGCAGCTTCAGGCTCCCTCCTGATCCTCTCCATGGTCGCCTTCACCTCTGCCTGGTTTTCTGACAATCCAAGCAGGCCCACCTCCTTGATAAAGAGATAGTCACCCGCATCATCACCTGATCTCTTCACCTCCTCCAGGATCTCATCTGCTCCTCCGGAAAACACGGAAACGCTCTGACCAAGGTGGAGCGATATCTTCTCCGGATCCGTTTCAGTGATCTGCTCAGCAGGCAGGAAGAGCCCGCTTTTCAATGCATTGGATGATCTGATCATCCGGATGGCCGGGATCAGTTTTAGGATCAGCTCCCTATTTTTCTTCATATCAGGTAGTTTATTTTGCAAAAGATGGATTATAGGTCTCAAAATAGTACTGGAAAATGGCTTTACCCAGCCGCTCCATCTGGTCCCTGCTGCACGGCTGGTACCCGGGACCCTCCTTGGCCACCAGATACTGGTGGGCAGCCACATAAGCAGCTCCGTTGAAGGATATCTCCGTAAGGCTGTCATCCAGCTCCACCCCATCCTTGCAGCTCACTGCAACAGGTCCCAGCGCACTGGTGTTGTGTTCGGTACCAAAAGAGATCACAAATCCGTTATCGTAAAAGAACTCGGCATACTCCTTCAGTTTCTCAAATTTGTTTCTCAGGGGAATAAATTCAATGGAATTAAAGCCGCGCGAGTCGAGCTCCTCAAGCAGCTGCTCTTTCCCCTCCTCAAATTCGGTGATCTTCCCCCCTGCCCCGTCAAGCAGGAGCGGGTATGTGGGAATTCCTCCGGCAACCCTGATGAGCTTAATGATCTCATCAAGAGGAAGGAAAGCCCTGTCGTCTTCAGGAACAAAGGCCGGGGCTCCCGATTTCAGGAGCCTGGAGCGGATCTCATCCTCGGTGCCCGGTATATCGGACCGTTTCCTGGTTGCAGGCTCTCCACCATATACCTTTTCGATCATGGCATAGAACTCCTTATCGCTCCCTGCATGCTCCTCCAGCTTCAGTCTAACCATCTTGGCCACATGCCGCTCCCTGAGCAAACCGTGGGCCAGTTTCTTCATAATCTCTTCGACCGACAGGGAGAAGGGAACCTCCTGTTTCTCAAGCCACTCATTCAGAAGATCGACCATTTGCGAAACCTGCCTGTCACTCTCCTTCACCACACTGGAAAGCCGCTCCTCCATGGAAGGTGGCAGCTCGGAAGGATAGGCAAGTCCCTTGCCACTCACATAGGTACGGCCCGGATTGTTGGGGTCATTCACCCTGATCCCGGCTTGCTGGTCCTCCTTGCTGATTCCGATCAGTTCAATGTTCAGCAGCGGAAACACACCGTGGTCCATGCATCTGGTCATGAATTCGCCAAATCCATCCCGCACATAGAAATCATTGATTCCAAGCACCATCACATCCTCCAGCGCAGCCAGTCTGACCATCTCAGCAATGCTCTCGAAGGCGCTGAATGAATAGGGGGAATGGACGTGGCCATTGATCTTCATGGGAAACCCGTTGCGCTCCTCATCAAGCGCTCCCAACAGCCTCTCTTTGTTGGGGAAATTTTCCAGATAACTCATTGTCTTGTCGTTATAGCTGATTTATATACCATTTTTGCTTCGACGGATCTGCTCACCAGCTGTGAAGTTGTTGGTAATCTGATGATCCTTCAGCGGAAGCACCTTCGCATGGATGGCATCCACGATCCAGGAAGCCTGCGGAAAGAAGTAGTCCTCCAGTTCGTAGGCCGGAGTGATCCAGTTCCTGGAACCCACCACCACGGGAGGGGCATCCAGATCATCAAATCCAAGCTCGGTGATGTTCTGGGCCATGTCCTTCAGGTAAGATCCACGCTCACTTGCATCACTGACCAGCACGATGCGCCCTGTCTTTTTTAACGATTCAAGCACCAGTTCGTAGTTAAAGGGTACCAGCGAACGGGCATCAATAATCTCGGCCGAAATACCATACTTCTCCTGCATCAGATCTGCAGCCTCAATGGCCCTGTAGAGGGTTGCCCCGATGGTCAGGATGGTAACATCATCACCTTCGCGTTTGATATCGGGCTCACCCATTGGGATTTCATAGTACTCCGCAGGAACGCCCTCCTTGTGGAACTCTTCACCGATACCATAGAGACGCTGGCTCTCAAAGAAGACCACCGGGTCGGTACCCTGCAGTGCTGAGTTCATCAGCCCTTTGGCATCGTACGGGGTGGCCGGGAAGAGCACCTTGATCCCGGGAATATGGGCCACCAGTGAGGACCAGTCCTGGGAGTGTTGCGCCCCGTACTTGGATCCAACAGATACCCTGATTACAACCGGCATCTTAATCACATTACCGCTCATCGCCTGCCACTTGGGAAGCTGGTTAAAGACTTCGTCTCCTGATCTGCCCAGGAAGTCACAATACATGATCTCCGGAACAACCCGGCCGCCACACATGCCATACCCGATGGCGGTTCCAACAATGGCTCCCTCGGCAATGGGTGAGTTAAAGAGGCGGTGGTACGGAAGTGCTTCGGTTAGGCCACGGTAGACTGCGAAGGCTCCTCCCCAGTCGCGGTTCTCCTCGCCATACGCAACCAGTGTAGAGTCCTTATAGAAGCGATCCACGATCGCCTCAAAGATTCCGTCACGGAACTGGTACTGTTTCATGCCAGAGTAGGGTTTTCCCTTCTCATCAAATGCATAGCGCTCCTTGCGGGCAATCTGTTTTACCCTGGGATTCTCCTCCATGGTCATCAGTGTATCCAGGGGTCCCTCCTCCATGGCATCGACCGACTGGTTGGAGAACATCATCTCCCCGATAATCTCAGGATTGGATATCAGGTCCATCCTCGGTGATACCTGTTCATCAATCGACAATTTGAAGGCACCCATGATCAGGTCATCGGCCTCCTTCTTGATCTTATCAAGCGTGGACTGATCTGCCACACCTGCCTCAATCAGCTCTTTTCCATAGGAGCTGATGGAGTCATTGGCCTCCCATGCTTCAATCTCCTCCTTTGAACGGTAGGAAGAGGAGTCGGATGGTGAGTGTCCGCTGTAGCGGTAGGTAAGCACATCCAGGAGCACAGGGCCCCTCTTCTCATCCAGCAACTTCATCTTTCTGTCATATGCATCGATCACGGCCAGCGGATTGTAGCCATCCACCCTCTCTGCATACATATTTTCGCGGTTCACAGCGGCACCTACCCTTGCTGCAACCGTATAACCCATGGTTTCGCCACAGGTCTGTCCACCCATGCCGTACTGGTTATTCATGATATTAAAAAGGATAGGCAGTCCTCCCTGCATGTCCCCTTCCCACAATTCGAAGAACTGGTCCATGGCAGCAAACGACATTCCTTCCCATACAGGACCACATCCCAGTGAGGCATCTCCAATGTTGGCAACCACAATTCCCGGCTTCCTGTTCACCTTCTTGTAGAGTGCGGCTCCCACAGCAATATCTCCAGAACCACCTACAATGGCGTTGTTCGGGTAGATCCCAAACGGAGTGAAAAATGCGTGCATCGATCCGCCCAGTCCTCTGTTAAAACCGGTTTCGCGGGCGAAGATCTCCGCCAGTGTTCCATAGGTAAGAAACTTGAGGGCCAGCGATTTCATATCTCCCTTATGCCCCTTCTCCACGATGGAGAGGATCTTGCCATCAAAGAAGGTTTTCATAATCTGCTCAAGCTTTGCATCATCCAGTTTCTGGATGGCAGAGAGCCCTTTTGCCAGGATCTCTCCGTGTGAGCGGTGCGATCCGAAAATATAGTCATCAATGTCCAGCTTATAAGCCATCCCTACGGCAGCTGCTTCCTGACCGATGGAGAGGTGTGCTGGTCCCGGATGCGAATGGGGTATCCCCTTGTACTCTTCGGTGGTTTTAATCAGGTTTAACATGGTCTCAAACTCCCTGATGATCACCATGTCGCGATAGATCCTCACCAGGTCATCTTTGGCGAATCTCTTCACCTCATCCTTGACACTCTTTTTATAGGTGTTGACAGGAATGGAACCAAGATCCAGGGTTGTTGTTTTCCTGGATTCCAATGGATTGATAAATTGTGTTTTTGGCATAATATATAAGTTATAAAGTTTCCTAGTTACCTAGTTTCCAAGTTAGTTTGTTAGTTATAAGAGTTCGGGTGACAACTGCTCCACCTGGTTCTTGATCTCGGCCAGGAACATTGTGGCGGGTCCACCGTCAATCGCCCTGTGATCATATGTAAGAGAGAGACCGATAAAGGGTTGGAACCCGAAGGAGCCGTCCTTAAGCACAGTGGGTCTCTGGATGATTGTATTCACCCCCAGGATGGCCACCTGTGGAAGGTTAATCACCGGGGTAAACATCTCCACCCCGTAGTTACCCAGGTTTGAGACAGTAAAAGATGCTGCTTGCGGGGCCAGCAGGTCAGGCGATACACTGCCTCCCCTTGCCGATGCCACCAGGTTCCCCAGCTGAGACGACAGTCCCGGCAGTGAGAAATCATCGGCACCGGGAAGCGCCGGAACCAGCAATCCACGTTCGGTATCCACAGCCAGACCAAGGTTTACCCTGTTAAACTGCCTGATCACCCCGTCATGGTACTGGGCATTGGCTTCAGGATATGCCTTCAGTGCCCTGATAACCGCATAACAAACCATGTCGTTGAGGGTAATGTTATTCTGATACCCATCGGCAACCCGCTTCTTCACCTCTTTTCTCAACTGCAACATGCCCGAGGCATTGGCGCTGAGGTGGTGGGTAAGCTGGGCCGAATTCTGAAGGGAGCTGTACATGGCCCCTGCAATGATCTTGCGAACATTGGAGAGGGGAATCTCTCTGTAATCTTCGGAAACCGCCTCCTGAGCAGTTGCTGCGGGGACTTTCTGTGAAGCCTCCACCAGCTCCTTTGAGGTGATCTTGCCATAGGGTGCCTTCCCCTCTCCGGGTACGGCCAGCCCCTCGCCCTCCATCCTCTTCTGTGCAAGGGGTGTAAGTCTTTTGCCGCTGGCAATCTCTGCCTCAATGTCGCGTTCAATGATCCTGCCACCGGGACCGCTTCCCACAATGCCCTCTATGGCCACACGCCTCTCTTTGGCCAGCCTTCTGGCCCTGGGTGAGATAGCGCTCTTTCCACCTGCTGCGGTGGCGGCAGGTACTGCCTCTGCAGCCGCGGCCGGTTGTTCAGTCGCAGCGGGTTCGGTTGCAGTGGGTTCGGAAACGGGCACTTCAGCCGGTTCTTCAACAGGAGCCTCTGCAGGAGCTGCACCATCGGGACGAAACTCATCCACCGAATCACCCCCGGCACCGATCACACCCATGTTAATAAGAACGGGAACCTCATCACCTGCCTCATAAAACTGAGCAAGCAAAACGCCATCCTCCTGCGCCTCCTCCTCAAAGGAGGCCTTGTCTGTTTCGTATGCAAAAAGCAGGTCCCCTTTGGAAACCTTGTCTCCCGTATTCTTGTACCACTCGGTAAGAATACAACTTTCAACGGATTGTCCCTGTTTGGGCATTATTACTGCTGTAGCCATTTATAAAGTATTAAGTATGAAAACCTCTCTCAATTTAACAAAAACCCGGCAAAAACCATGATTAGAAATAACATTTGCTTGTCTAGACAAGAGCAAAGATAAAACTTTTTAACATACCACAAAAATCTGGAAGTTTTCTTAAACTTCCTGAGTGCCAAATCGTTTAAATATCAGGATCACAGGCAAAGCAGGGACAGCACCGGAAAGATATATTACATAGATATTAATGCTCTTATTTCTAGCGCAATAGCATGCCTCTGACACCCTTTTCCCTGTTTTAACAAAATGGGACTTCCCCATGTAAATATTTTTGGGAATTTTATCTTGTATTTACATGTTATAATTACATTTGTTATATTTAGCACCTAAATCAGGTTTTATCCAAGATGTAAATATAACTTGATCATTTTATCCTGTTATTAACTCCTGTTAATCCTTTTATTAATCCTTTGTTAAGTATGCGGGGTTATTATTGATTCTTTTTAAATGTAAACTACCAATGAAAATATTTAGCGCATATACAATTGCCACAGTGCTGTTTTTAGGCTCAGTGTTTTCTTGCAGTAAACAGCAAGAATCAAAGCTGGATTATGTGGATCCTTCTATCGGGGGAGTTGGAGTCATCCTGCAACCCACCAGACCTACCGTGCATCTGCCAAACAGCATGGTGAGGGTATTTCCCATGCGCAAGGATCATCTGGATGACCAGATCGGCTATTTTCCCCTGACCAATGCTTCACACAGGTTAAATAGTGTGTTCTCCCTGATGCCCGTTACAGGTGAGGTAAATGATGCTATCTGGAACAGACGATTTAGCTACGACCTTGAGAAACTCACCCCCTATTATTACAGTACGCTGTTTGATGAGTCCGGTGATTCGATCGAATTTGCCCCCCAGGCCAGAAGTGGATACTTCAGGGTTCACTTTGTCAATAACCAGCCACACTACTTCAGAATGGGGGTATTGAATGGCAATGGAGAGATCACGGTGAATGAAAACGGCATGCTGAGCGGTAGCGAGGAGTTTGCAGGGATGAAGGCATACTTCTATGCCGAGACCGATTCCGATATTACAGAAATACATTACCAGAACAGTGAGAAGAGGCAGCATGTGCTGATCGGAATGGGTAATGAGGCGAAAACGGCATCTTTTCGTTACGGGATATCTTACATCAGTATTGAGCAGGCAAAACAGAATATGCTGAATGAGATTCCGGGCTGGGACTTTGAGGCTGTTAAAAGCAATGCCAGGGCTGTCTGGGAAGAGGCCCTCTCAAAGATCGATGTTACGGGAGGAAACGAATCACAAAAAAGGGTCTTTTACACCGCACTCTACCGTTCCTATGAACGCATGGTTGATATCAACGAATATGGAAGGTACTACAGTGCATATGACCACCAGGTTCATGAATCGGGCGAACCGTTCTATGTGGACAACTGGATCTGGGACAACTACATCGCCCTTGAACCACTGCACATGGTCATCAATCCAAAGATGGCTACCGAAAGAATCAGGTCCTATGTAAAGATGTACCAACAGGGCGGTACCATGCCCTCTTTTGCCCTTGTTTTTGGTGACTGGCCGGCCATGACAGGGAATTTTGCAGCCTGCTGGATGGCAGATGCATGGTTTAAGGGGTTAAGAGATTTTGACCTGGAGAGCGCCTATGAAGGGCTTAAGAAAAATTCATTGGAGGCGACTTTGATCCCATGGAGAAATGGTCCCAGGACGGTACTGGACAATTTCTATAATGAGCATGGTTATATGCCTGGTCTGCATCCCGGAGAGGAGGAGACTGTTGAAGAGGTGAGCCTGCCCTGGGAGAGGCGGCAGGCA
The DNA here is from genome assembly GCA_039714775.1 of Bacteroidota bacterium. GTDB lineage: Bacteria > Bacteroidota > Bacteroidia > Bacteroidales. The sequence continues at coordinate 25,325 of JBDLIQ010000023.1, read as the reverse complement.
GTCTCGGTAACCATCGAGAACAGCTACTCCGACTGGTGCATTGCGCAACTGGCCGATGAGCTCAACCTGGATGAAGAGAGTTCGCTCTTTCTGAGCAGATCCGGAAACTACAAAAATGTTTTTCGCACAGAGAAGGGTATTGTATGGCCAAAAGATAAAGAGGGCGCGTGGATTGAGCCCTATAACCCGAGCCTGGCAGACCGCATCTACTTCACAGAAAATAATGCATTTACCTATAACTGGTCGGCAAAGCACGATCTGCACGGACTGTTCAGTCTGATGGATGAAACAGCAGGGGCAGAGCAGACACTGGATCAGCTCTTCAGGGAGGAGCTGGGAACCTTCAAGTTTAAATTCTGGTACAGGCAGCCCGATGCCTCCGGATTGGTGGGACAATTTGTAATGGGAAATGAACCCAGTTTCCACATCCCATATATTTACAACTACCTGGGGGCTCCCTGGAAAACACAAAAGCGCATCCGCATGCTTCTGGAGACTTTCTATACAGACAACCTGCATGGAATCCCGGGAGATGAAGATGGTGGGGGCATGTCCTCTTTTGTTGTCTTCTCAATGATGGGATTTTTCCAGGTTACGCCGGGAATCCCGGTCTATAGTATCGGAAGTCCGGTTTTCGACAAAATCAGCATAAAACTCCCGGGTAATAAAGAATTCACAATTATTGCCAGGAACAATTCAGAGATCAACAAATACATTCAGAAGGCATCCCTGAACGGGGTTGATCTGGAGAGGGCGTGGTTTACACATGACGAACTGATCAACGAAGGAACCCTGGAGCTTGTGATGGGAAGCAAGCCAAATAAATTATGGGGGAGTAACAAAGAGGAGCTGCCTCCTTCATCAATAGATTATTCTCCCGGATCGAAAAATTAATATCTGCGATACACCTGTTAAACTATTCCATCAATGAAATTTTTAACATCAATAACACTCTGTTTACTGGCCACCCAAACGGTTTTTGGACAGCGCCTTGCTGTGCCTCCTGTTGACAACAGTACCTACACAGGCAAAGCAATGTTTGGGTACCAGGGATGGTTTGCTCACCCCGATGATAACAGTCCCAGACCCAATTACTGGCATTATGGGAACATGGATGTGATCAGTCGGGATAACCTGAATATTGAAATGTTTCCCGATCTCAGGGAGATGTGCAGCAGCGAAAAGTACCCCACCGCCTATACCCATCCCAACGGGGAGACGGCATATGTATTCTCTTCGGGCAACAAGCAAACCGTAATGCGCCACATGAAATGGGTCAGGGATTACAACACCGATGGCGTCTTCATGCAACGCTTTATTAGTGAATATAATGACAGGGTGGTCATGGCTTTCCGCGACAGTGTCACCACAGCGGTGATGGAGGGTTGTGAAAAATATGGCCGGGTATTCTCAATCATGTATGATGGTGTTGACAGAAATCTTGATAAGATCAAAGAGGACTGGATGCACATGGTGGATGACCTGGGCATCTTAAATTCCGATAGTTATCTTCAGCATGAGGGCCGACCCCTGGTTGCCCTGTGGGGGTTCACCTTTTACAGTGGAGATGCCACAGTTGAGGCGTTGGAGGATTTAATCGATTGGTTTCATAACTCGGCCCCACCCCAATACCAGGCATCCATCAAACTGGGATTAAATGACAATTGGTTTACTAAGAGCCAGGAGTGGTTAGACGCCTTTGCCAAGGTGGAGGTAATAAGCCCCTGGAGTGTTGGAAGATTTTCAAACAAAACCGGCTACAACAGTTATGCGGATAACCAGTTAAGAAAAGGGAGCAGTTGGTGCATCAATCATGACATTCTGTTTGTGCCGGTGCTCTGGCCGGGCTTTTCATGGCATAATCTGAAAGATGGGGAGCCAAAAAATCAGATCCCCCGCGATGGTGGCGATTTTTTCTGGATGCAGGTGGTTGGTGCTTATAACAATCATTTCAAAACGTACTATTTTGCCATGCTGGATGAACTTGACGAATCCACTGCCTTCTTTAAAACAGCGGAGAACAGTGCACAGGCTCCCGCTCAACAGTACTGGCTCAATCTTGACGCCGATGGAACTACCCTGCCCAGCGACTGGTACCTGAGATGTGCAGGAGAGGCCGCTGAAATACTCAGGGGAAATATAAACATTTCCTACACCCTGGGAACTCCTGCTGAGGGTATAATGACCATTATTCCTGATGACAATAAATGCAGTTTGACATTTATCTTTCCCGATTTTGAGAATGAGAACAAGATAGAGATTAGTTTAGACGGTGGCACCACCTATCCATACAGCACCTCTGATGATGTGGGTTCATATGTAATTCCCGGATTACAGGATGGCAGGTATGATATTTTTGTGAGGCATCCCGGCTCAGAAGCTGTACCCATGGGACCCTCCTGTATTAACAGTGGATGTACCTCTTCTGGGAACAGACAGCTGGTAAACTCAGCAAACAGCGCCATCAAAATATTTCCAAATCCGCTATCTTCAGGTTTTGAGATTAAGGGAATCGATGACTCGTATCAAATTGAGATATGTGATGTGAGTGGAAAAGTTTATAGATCATTTACATATGATGACGTACATTCAATGATTGATATCTCAACGCTTCCTGATGGAATCTACCTGGTTACCATGACCAATGAGCACAATCGTTTTGTGGACCGGATAATTAAGATGCATGACTAAAGCGATCATCTCATCACTCTCTATCTTCATCATACTCATTGGTGGATGCAGAAACACAACAACCCGTGTTTCTGCTAACCTGAGTTTTACAGAGGGCGATGTGAATGGTGCGGTCATCACATCGGGGAATCACCGTCTGGTGGTTTATGGCGACCCGGATAATCAGCTCTCTACAGCGGATATGGTGCTCTCTGCACATGCCCGCAGAGACATTACCCGGGCCGGCAGAGCGCTCGTCAGCAACGGTGCAAAACTGGTAGTCCCGGAGAATGAACTTCACTATTTCACCAAAGCCGACTCCATCTGGGACACCCTGGCAGAAAACCAATTTCACGATTATCATCAAAAATCCACAAGCGTTCCCACAGAATCCATTGATGTCTATCGCAGTGTCAAAGGAGGAGATACCATTCGGTGGCGTGATCTCACCATCAGTGTGATCGATACCCGGGGCTACACCGAAGGGGCAGTATCCTACCTCATACACATTGATGATCTGGATGTAGCATTCGTGGGGGACCTGATCTATGGAGAGGGGCAGATCATGGATATATACAGTATGCAGGATCATATCCCCGAACTCAAAGTATGGGGATATCATGGGTATGCCGCCCGGATGTCTGATTTGATCCAAAGCCTGGAGCGCATCGCAGCACTGAATCCGGATCTGATTATTCCCGCTCATGGTCCTCTCATCACAGATCCTCAGCAGTCCATTTCGAAACTGATAAGCAGACTCCGGCTGCACTATCAGAATTACGCTTCAGTAACAGCCTACCGTTGGCACAGGGGTCAGGGTTGGGGAGGCATTGATGATCTACATCAACTGATGGCTGCAAGGGTATTGCCTCCGGATATGCCGGTTGACTGGATGCCTTCGGCAGAGACAGGAGAGAACCCACCCTGGCTGATTCATGATGTAAATTCAAAACTTATTATGTCGGAGGATGGAACTGGTTTTTTGATTGACTGCGGTATGAAGCAGGTATATGAGAAGCTTCTCAACCCGGAGGAGCATTATTCGTGCACAGACATTGAAGGGATTTTTATTACACACTACCATGACGATCACACTGATTATATAAATGAAATAGAGGCAAAGTATAATTGTCCGGTTTATGTTACTCAGGAACTGGAAGATATACTGAACCATCCTCAGGCTTACTCTCTGCCTGCCATGACCTCTGATCCCATTAACAACCTGACCATCGTTCCCGAAGCATCTTCCATCACCTGGAAGGAGTTCACCTTCACATTTTACTATTTTCCCGGTCAGACCATCTACCATGATGCCATGCTGGTTGAGAAAAAGGGTGGAGAGAAAGTGTTCTTTGCGGGAGATTCCTTCTCCCCAACCGGAGTGGATGATTACTGCCTCCAGAACCGGAATCTGATCCAACCCGGCATGGGATACCTATACTGCCTGGACATTCTGATGCAGATGCCCGACTATTGCTGGATCGTCAGCCAGCACATTGAACCTCCATTCAGATTTACAGAAGAGCAGCTGGATTTCATGACGGATCAACTGATTAGAAGAGAGAGATGGATGCATGAGCTCTTCCCCTGGGATAACCCCAACTACGGAATCGATCCCGAATGGGCGAGGATCTATCCCTACAGCCAGGAGATAGAACCCGGTCAATCGGTAACCTTCAGTGTGATCATCCTCAATCACAGTGACCGGGTTCAGGAGTATACAATACATCCTGTGACCGGAAATCTTACCTGTGACCCGGATGAACTTGTTATCAAAGTAGATCCAAAAGATGAAGGCAGAGCTGACTTTACCCTGGAGGTTCCCGATGATATAGCAACAGGGAACCTGGTGGTTACTGCAGATATAGCATTTAATGAGTGGAGTCTCCGTGAATGGTGTGAATCAATATTAACCGTACAGAAAGATGAAGATATCGAATCGTTATAGAACCAGCCTGGTTGTCATACTCATTGCTATTTTACAAATAGGTTTTCTAAATGGCTATGGCCAGATCAAACCGGAAAGCCCGCCTGTAGAAACCTTCGATGCCTCCAACCTTGACTGGGAGCTGTGGGGATACCGGCCCGATGCATGGAGAATGAACTTCGATTTTCAGAATTTTTCAGGAGGCTGGGCCGAATACAGGGAGATCCCCTTTGATGTTCCCGGTTCGGTCCGAAATTCACTGCTAAAAGCCGGGATTATTGAGGACTGGAACGTGGGACTGAACAGCAGTTCATCGGAGTGGATCGGGAACAGGCACTGGATCATAGCAGCGAGGATTCCGGACCATCTGGTCGGGACAGATCGAAAGATAACACTGCAGTGTGACGGCTTGGATCAACTGGGAACCGTAAGAATCAACGGGATCGAAGCGGGTTCATTCGACAATGCCTTTATCCCCTACTCTTTCGATATCAAACCCTATCTAAAGGAGCATAACAACACCATTGCATTTGTTTTCGAATGTCCCCCCCAGGACCTTGATCAGATTGGATTCACTTCAGAAATTAAAGATTGGAAACCCAGGTTCTATTATGGCTGGGACTGGATTCCCAGGATTGTCCAGATCGGGATCTGGGACAGGGTATGGATCACCACTTCAAATCATGATCTTCCTGAAATCAATGATCTCCATGTAGAGACAGACGCCGACCCCTTGCGTGAGAGAGGGGAACTTAAGGTGAAGGCGCATCTGAACCAGGCGGCTTCAGAGGGAACAGTTCACCTGTTACTTACAGATTCAGGCGGGAAAAAGCTATTTGAGGAGACCATTCCCGGCAGGGAGTTAACCCATCAGGTTGTCAGGCAAAACCTGAAGATAAAAAGATGGTGGCCCAACGGCAGCGGCAATCAGCATCTCTACAAGCTACAGGTCACGCTTCTGGACAGTGAAGGAGTGGCGGTTCAGGAGCTTTCACGCAGAATAGGTTTCAGGAACATTACGTGGCTTCCATGCGAGGGAGCCTCTGCCGATGCCGATCCGTGGATCTGCAGTGTGAACAGTAAACCCATCTTCCTTCAGGGGATCAACTGGACACCCATTCGTCCCAATTTTGCCGATCTGAAGGAGGAGGATTACCGGCAGCGGCTTGAGACATACCGGGAGCTTGGAGTCAATACGATCCGGGTCTGGGGCGGAGGATTTGCCGAAAAGGAGTGGCTCTATGATCTCTGCGATGAGCTGGGGATCATGATCTGGCAGGACTTTCCCCTGAGCTCTTCGGGTATCGACAATTACCCTCCAGAAGGGGTGGATGAAGTGTTTGAGATGTCAAAGATCGTGAGGCATTACGTCTCCCGTCTGCAGCATCACCCCGGACTTCTCCTCTGGTGTGGAGGAAATGAGCTCTACAACCGTGAAAACACTACCCCCATTAAGGATGATCACATCATGATCGGTACCATGAAAGAGATTGTCAACACCCTCGATCCGGGCCGCAGGTTCGTAACCGGGAGTCCGTCCGGTCCAAACATCAGTGCTACAAGGAACAACTTCGGAAGCGGGAACAACTGGGATACCCACGGACCATGGAAATTGCCCATTACAGCGGAGGACAGAAGCATGGAGGGTGTGAAAAAATATTGGAAAGCCAACGATGCGCTCTTTATTTCAGAAGCCGGGGCTCCTGGAGCCATGTCGGCCGAGATGATTATGAAGTACAGCGGCAGTTACGACCCCCTGCCGGCCAACCTGGAGAACCCGCTCTGGCGCAATGTGAACTGGTGGGTGGACTGGGATGAATACAAGGCAGATCATGACGGAAAAGAGCCCGAATCCCTTGAAGCATATGTTGGCTGGAGTCAGGAACGTCAATTGCAGGGCCTTACAATCGCTATGAAAAGCTTTAAGGACCGTTTCCCATCCTGTGGCGGTTTTTTGATCTGGATGGGACATGACAGTTTTCCCTGCATGGTGAATACATCAATCATCGACTTTGAAGGAAACAGGAAGCCGGCTGCTGATGAACTTGAAAAGATCTGGAAATCTGAAATCAGGAAACAATAAATTGATCAAAATGATGACAAATATTAAACTTATTGGGATGTTTCTGGCAGGTGCATTGCTCCTGGCATGCACCCAGGTGACTCCTGAACCGGAGATCCCTGATGACCTGCCCATGGACTCTGTTCCAAATCCGGAAATAAATCCAAACCCCATTGTGGATTACAACCTCTGGGAAATAAAAAACGGGAAATTTTACCTGGATGGAGAGTGGGTATTTCTGAAGATTGCCAAACCGCTTCGGGATTTCTCAAACGCCTACCAGGTAAATCAGCTCATAAAGAGCCTGGATACATTGAGGAACAAGTATTACAACACCATTGAGATCAACTGCTACTGGCACCATTTTGATACTGATGGTGACGGAATTCCCGACAGGTCACTGGATCCTCTGAGTAAACTGGTCGACTCCATCTATGCCAAAGGGATGTACCCATGCCTCTCGGTGGAGACATACTCCGTGGGTGGCGGGCAGATCCCGGAGGGGTTCTGGCGCCTCAATCCAGATGCATACGCGGTGGATGACAAAGGAGATAAGGTGACCGATACAGAATATGGTTTTGGATCCAAGGTGATCTCCATCTTCCACCCGGGATACAGGGAGACGGCTCACACCTTTATTAAAGGTCTTGCGCAGGGTATTGATACAAAAAAGATCCTCTATTTTGAAACAACGGTAGAGCCCCAGTATATGGGAACCATCAACCTCTGTTACAGTGAGCATGCCAAAACCGAGTATGCAAACTGGCGCACTGAGAACAACATCACAGATCAGGCTTCAGAGATGCCACAATCTTTTCCAATGCCAGGCAGCTTCATCACCAACGATACTTGGAACAAATTCAGGGCACAGTTTCTGGCGAAATGGGTTAACGGTGATGCTGAAGCCTACAGAGAGGTTGCGGGGGAAGATGCCTATGTGGCGGTAGATTACCTTGATGCTGCAGAGGAGCAACAGGTCCGCCGGGACGGAGATCCGGTGGAGTTTCTCACCCATCTGACCGCTGCCAGTATTATCCAGGTGAACTGGAGCTGGTACTTCCCCTCCAACAGGGTCAATCAAAAGGCGTACGACAATGTGTGGGAGGTGATAGAGAATACAAACAGGGACTGGGCGGTCACCGAACACATGACCTTCAATGGCAGTGACTATTCAACGTATGGAGATCAGTTTTTGGAACTAATCCTTGAGAACACGCTGAAACAGGGAACCCGGTTCGGGTGGGAGTTTGTCAACATTCAGAACAGCTGGAACGATAACTTCAGCATGTATGGCGATGACTGGTCCCCGAAAAGAGTCATGCGGTATGTAGATGATCATTGGGGCTACTGGCTATACAGGGCAAATGTCATAGAATCCAAAAAAAACAATTAGTTTAACACAGGAAAAACAGACAACAAATAAAACCGATAAGAATGAAAAGAAGCGAGATTAACCAACTGATTAGAGGTTCAATTGACTTTTTTAACGAGATGAATTTTAAACTTCCGCCCTGGGCCTACTGGACCCCTGAAGAGTGGAAAGGAAAATATGAGAGCTGTAGCGAGATCGTGGATAACATGCATGGCTGGGACCTGACCGACTTTGGAAGCGGTGATTTCCATCAAAGGGGATTGATCCTTTTTACCCTTCGAAACGGGAATGCAGGGAAAGACAAGAAGATCTATGCTGAAAAGATCATGATCGTTGAAGAGCTGCAGGAGACACCCATGCATTTTCACTGGAGCAAGATGGAGGACATCATCAACCGTGGCGGGGGGAACCTGGTGATCGATCTGTACGACTCCGACAGTGAAGAGAATTTTTCACAGGACGATTTTATGGTAAAAATGGACGGCATAAGCCATCACCTCAAGGCCGGAAGCAGTGTAACACTTACGCCTGGCGAGAGCATCTGCCTGCACCAGGGACTGTATCACCGTTTTTACGGAGAGCAGGGCAAAGGGAGAGTTCTCGTCGGTGAAGTGAGTGCTGTAAATGATGACAGTACCGACAACCGCTTTAAAGAACCTGTAGGAAGGTTCCCTGAGATTGAGGAAGACGAGGCCCCCCTCCATCTGCTGGCATCCGACTATAAAAACTACCTGTAGATATGGCAAAGAACATTGTGGTTTCAGGTGTGGGTTGCTGCCTGGTGGATCGTCTCTATAATGTTTCTTTTGAGACTGAAACATTTAAACCTTATCTCTCCAGAGAGAACGGAGATGGTGGCTTAACACCGGGGCAGCTTGTATTCAGAGAGGAGTTTGAGAAGTTTTCCGGCCAGAACTTTCAGACCATTCATAAGGATTTACTATCAGAGAGGGATCCTGATAAAATGAATATCGGGGGACCCGGAATTGTCTCCATGATTCATGCCTCCCAGCTGTCGGATCTCAAAAAGTGTGATTTTCAGCTGTATGGTTGCCGGGGGGGTGACGAGGATGGTGAATTTATCATGTCATTGCTGGAAAATACGCCCCTGAATGCAGGCAACTACAAAGTGTACGATGACGAGACGCCCTCCACCGTGGTGCTGTCAGATCCGGAATATGACCATGGCCATGGTGAAAGGATCTTTATCAACTCAATCAGTGCTGCATGGGACTACCTTCCTGATGAATTGAATGAAGATTTCTACAATTCCGATGTGGTGGTTTTCGGAGGAACAGCGCTGGTGCCACTCATTCATGATCACATGACTGAGATATTAAAGAGAGCCAAATCAAATGGCTGCATCACCGTAGTGAATACAGTGTATGATTTCAGGAATGAAAAGGCAAATCCTCAATCTAAATGGCCCCTGGGGAGCAGTGATGAGAGCTACAGGTACATCGACCTTCTCATGATGGACCTTGAAGAGGCCATTCGCCTGAGCGGTAAACCTGATCTGGATGAGGCCATGCAATTCTTTCAGGAAAAGGGAGCCGGTGCGGTCATTGTGACCAGCGGGGCACAGAATATCAGGATTTTTTCAGGCGGAAAGTTGTTTAAAGAATTGGAAATGACAGAGATGCCTGTCTCGCAGGCTGTTGCGGAGGAGTTAAAAAAGGGCCACGATGGCGATACCACCGGTTGCGGTGACAACTTCGCCGGCGGAGTGATCGCCTCACTGGTATCCCAGATCCAGGATGACAGCAGCGCTCCCGATATAATGGATGCCGCCGCCTGGGGGATTGTATCAGGAGGAACCTCCTGCTTCTATATGGGTGGAATGTATGAGGAGAGACACACCGGGGATAAAAAAGAGATGATTATGCCCTATTATAAAAAGTATAGAAAGCAGGCAGGACTGTTGACATAAATATGCAATCAAGAGAACGTGTTTTAGCAGCGATACAACACAGGGAGTCCGACCGGGTTCCCATCGATTTAGGAGCGACCCCCAGTTCGGGCATATCTGTTGTTGCATATAAGAACCTCATTGAGCACCTGGGGATGGCCCACCTGAAAACCCATGTCTATGATGTGGTACAGGAGCTGGTCCAACCGGAGATGGAGTTTCTGGACCGGTTTGGTGTGGATGTGGTGGATGTGGGCAGGGCATTTAACACAGATCCCGGATACTGGAGTGAGCTTGAGCTGATCGAAGGGTATCCCGGCCTCTACCCGAAATGGTTCGATGCCAGGCCACAGTCGGACCGATCCTGGCTGGCATACAACAACCAGGGGGAGGCCATCGGCCGCATGCCCGAGGGGGCCACCTTCTTTGACCAGACCGTTTTTCCCTACCTGGATGGCTTTCCAAAGGAGTACTCCCAACTGGGTTCAGAGATGAACCGCACCGTCTGGGGAGGATTTGGATTTACACCATGGGACTGGATCGGTCAACCTGATTTCTGGACACTGTTGCGGAATAAGACCCTTGAACTCAAAGCGAACACCGATAAGGCGCTGCTGATCGGCGTAGGGTGCAACCTGTTTGAGTGGGGCACCTTTCTGCGCAGGATGGATAACTTCCTGACCGACCTTTACATGAACCCACAGGAGGCTCATCACCTGCTGGATGCGCTGATGGACAAACACATGGATTTTCTTTCCCATGTGGTCGAAGCGGTGGGTGATGTGGTGGATATCATCAAATTCGGGGATGACCTGGGGATGAACAGCGGACCCTTTATTCCCGTGGAGACCTATGATGAGTTTTTCAAACCCCGCCACAAGCAGATGTGCGATTATGTGAAGTCGAATTCATCAATGACCACCATGCTGCACTCCTGTGGTGGAATTTATGAGCTGATCCCTGAATTGATCGAAGCTGGTTTTGATATTCTTAACCCGGTCCAGATCAATGCCGTCAATATGGAACCGGAACGGTTGAAGCGTGAATTTGGGCAGGATCTTGTATTCTGGGGAGGAGGCGTCGATACCAAAAGCATCCTCAACCGGGCCACCCCTAAGCAGGTCAAGGATCATGTCAGGGGTAACCTCGAGGTGTTTTCCAAAGGAGGCGGTTTCATTTTCAATCCGGTACACAACATCATGCCCGACGTTCCTCCTGAAAATATTATCGCCATGTTTGAAGCTGTTAATGAGTTTAAATAATCCAGTAAAAGGAAAAAAATCTATTGCAGTGAAGAGAGTACCCCTGATATTAGCAACAATCATTGTCAGCCTTGGCCTGTTTGGTCAGAACAATTCACAATTCATCTCCCAGGATGCTCCCGTTGCAGCCAATCCCGGAGAAGTGTTTCCCGTTTCGGTCACATTTAAAAACACGGGATCCACAACCTGGAAAACCTCTGACAATTACAGGCTGGGAACGCAGAGTCCGCAGGACAACACCATCTGGGGCTTTGGCAACCGGGTGGCACTTCCGCATGATGTGGCCCCGGGTGAGGAGGTTACCTTTGCAGCCGATCTGACAGCTCCGGAAGCCGGAGATGGGTATGGTTATGTTTTGCAGTGGAGGATGGTCCAGGACGGGGTGCAGTGGTTTGGAGACTATTCCGGGTTCCACTTCATAGCAGTAGGTAACAGTACATTTGCCGATAGCCTGTTAACAGGCCGGGCCTCCTTTCCTACCTCCGGCCATATCGTAGGCACAAGCATGTTCCACTGGTACGGGAAGAACGCAGGACAGCTGTCAAGTCCCTGGATCCCCGTTGAGGGACGTGAAAAGTGGACAGGAGATATTGAGTTCTGGAGACGGATGATTAAACAGACCATGGCGGCAAACATCGATGTCTACTATGTGCTGTTGATCCCCTCCATGGAGATGGAACGCATCAACCTCTTTAAGGCGCTGAACCAGCTCCGGAGAGAGGGGTGGGATGTGCCCAAAGTGTGTCCGTTTTTTGACCCGATGATTACCTACACCATCAAGGGTGTTCATGGCAATGCAGCAACTGAAGAGGGAAAGGATGAGATCGCCGGACACTACATCCGGTTTTATAAGCAGTACTACAGCGTTAATACAGACGAGTTTGCCGATGACTACATCTACACCCAGGATGGGATCCCGGTACTGGATGTCTGGCATGTACATCTGAAAATCGACCATTATGACCAGTTGACCAGGACCGATCTTGAGAGCCGGTTAAGTGCTGCATTTGGTGCAGAGCACCCGGTGTTCAACAACGGGATCCGGATGATCACCAATGCCATCTCCCCCACCGTCCCCTTTGCCGATGAGAAGGTGCATCAGTTTGAGGTGCAGGAATACAGAATCTACAAAACCTGGAACGGGATCACCACGGCGCTGTTAAAACCGGGATACTGGGATCAGAACGTACGCAACCCCGGCTATTTCCTGCCACGTGACGGGGGAAGCCACTACCGCAATTCATGGAACTTAAGCAAAACGGTGAACCGGGTTTGTATTGAAAGCTTCAATGAATACGACGAAGGATCAGGGATTTATGCCACCCGGACAGACACCATCTATACCAAAACCGATGGGGGGATGAACAACACAGAGAGCGACACCTGGTCCTCCACCAATGACCCCTACGAATACATAAAGGCTACAGCCACAGGGGCCGCAAAATTCAATGATAATCCGCAACTGGATGCGGAAATTATCTGGCACAACATCCCGGAAGCCATGGCCAGGAAAGAGAAGTTCCTGGCCACTGTAATCGTAAGGAACGAAGGAGATGCATCATGGAATGCTGCCGGTAAATTTAAGTTTGCAGAGAACGAAAACCTGGATGATGTTTGGTTCGGCCCCCTAAGGTATACGCTGGACGATTCACAAGATGATATCCCCACCTATGGAGGTATATTCAGGGGAAGAGTCAAAACTTTTGCAGTTGAAATAGAAGCACCTGATACACCGGGCACATTTCTTACCCATTGGGGAATGGTGCAGGAGGATGTGGCCTGGTTTGGCGATACACTTGTAGCGGAGATCACAGTTACCAGTGCATTTCACGCCTCTGAAGACGAGAGCATCTGTCTGGGCGATAGCCTCTACTGGCATGGAGCCTATCTGTCACAAACAGGTACTTACTATGACAGTTTACTCACCACAGGTGGGGAGGACAGCATCTATCAGCTTAACCTGGAGGCAATCACCATAAATCCCTCTGTGACACAGAACCACATTAGTCTGACTGCAACCTTTCCTGACGGTGAATACCAGTGGATCGATTGTGGGACATTCGATCCAATCCCGGGAGAGACAGCACAGACCTTTACAGCAACTCGGAACGGAGATTATGCCGTAACAATTACCAGTGGAGGTTGCATAGACACATCATCATGTTACAGCATCACCCAGGTAAACATACAGAATCAAATCCAGGCAGAAAAGGATTTCATCGTCTATCCAAATCCTGCTTCATCAAATGGAACAATCAGAATTGAGGGGGATTTCAGAAGAGACGACAGGGTTCTTTTAATCAGTATCAACGGAACCAAAGTTTATGAAGAGATGATCCTGAATGATACAAAGCGCCTGAATCTTACACCTCAAAAACACAACATGAGGGAGGGAGTCTATATTCTTCAGATTATTAGTAATCAGAATATCCATACAGGAAAAATACTGGTTCGAAATTAAACATCAATTATTATTTACCTATGAAAGACAAAAAATTACTTCTGATCATCTGTTTTATTGGATTTATAGCACTGCAAACAACGATCTCTTATGCGCAGGCACCGCAGATTGATCCTGGCGATTATCCCGGACTGGTTGGATTATGGACCTTTGACAGTACAGATGCTGTAAAAGCAACGGTAGGCAATGACCTGGTTCTTACGGGAACCCATCAGATTGTTGAGGGGCCAAATGCTGAAGACCATGCTACACATATTGGTCCCGGCAATTTTTACACCTGTACGCATGATCTTAGTGCCAATGGTGGTGGAACAAAAGTCAACAAATATAGCCTGATGTTTGATTTCAAAATACCTGCGACGGGTCCCTGGTACTGTTTTTATCAGGCTAATCCTGTCAGAACTGCTGATGATGGGGAGATCTTTATAAATGCCTCAGGTGCAATTGGCAGAAATACCAATGGCCCTGGTTATTCATCTTTTCAGGTGGTAGCCAATGAGTGGTACCGGTTGATTGTATCAGTCGACCTTCAGAACAAACTAAAAATCTACCTGGACGGAAATCTTATTCTTGAAGGTCCCTCTCTGGCCGTTGATGCTGATTTCGCACTATCTCCTGCAGATGCCGAAAACCTGGTCTATTTGTTAGCAGATAACAATGGTGAGGATAATCTTATGGATGTTGCAATGATTGGACTCTTCGACCATGAAATTGATGATGCCACGGCAAAAGCACTCGACGGATATGGCCATGTAGAGCCCGGAACAGAAGTCGGAATGCACCCCTATTTACAAACACCGAGCCCTACAGGCATCTTTGTGAGCTGGCATGGTGCGGTTAGCGGAGCATCTACTGTAGAGTATGGCACTACATCCGATCTGGGACAGAGTGAATCAGGATCCATTGAAGATATTGAGGGCAGGTACTGGCACACTGTACAACTAACCGGACTCTCTCCCGATACAGAGTACTTCTATAAATGTGTGGATGACACCACGGAGACAGAAGTTTTTAATTTCAGAACCCCTGCAGAGGGTATGCCAGAGAGCGGACATCTCAGGTATCTCCTGCTTGGCGATACCCGAAAAAATGGAACCATGGTCACTGAATTGGCTGAGGTCATGAAGACAAAAGCCCAGGAACTGTTTGGTGACGATATCCATAACCATATAGATCTTGTCATGCATGTGGGGGATATTTTAACCAATGGCAATAACATTGATGAATATGTACCTGAGTACTTCACACCCTATTCGGGATTGTCGGCAAACATTCCATTTATGGTATCCATCGGAAACCATGAGTATGAATCGCCCCATTATTACAAATACATGAAGTATGAAAACCTCAACAGCATCACTGAGCAGTACTACGCTTTTAATCTGAGTGGCATACAATTTCTGATGGTAAACAGCAACCATTCTATTAATTCCACCACTCAGAAAAACTGGCTTGAAGGCCAACTGGAACAGTCGAACAGTGCAACAGCTGTTGATATGACTTTTGCCTTCTGGCATCATCCGGAGCATAGTGAGGTATGGCCCGATGGCAATACACCTGTTGTGACAAATTATATTGATCTGCTGAAACAGTACCCCAAGGTGCAAATGCTCTCATACGGACACTCTCACAATTATGAAAGAGGTGTTATTGAGTCTGTGGCGGAGAACAGCAATGGAGACTTTTACGTTATGCTCACCGGGGGTGGCGGATCAGGACTGGACAGATGGGGAGCATATCCTAACCAGACCGATTACCCGGAGATTATGATCTCCCTGGATCATTATATGTTCAATATCGTGGATATTGATCTTCATGCTAAAACAACCGATGTATACACCTACAGTCTTGGTCACAATGACAAACGGCTTGATGTTGAGTTGGTAGATCATTTCCACCGCAGGTTGGAACAGGCTGCTCCTGAGACTCCGCAACCATTGTCGCCACAAACAGAAGCTCCGCTTCAGCCGATGCTGGAGGCATCGGATTTTGCAGGTGATGATGAGTTGATGACTTCACATTTCCAGCTTACAGAGACTCCCGGCGACTACAGCAATCCTCTTTTTGAAAGTAAACGCGATTGGGTTAATATGTATGGTGACTCCGGCGCTCCGGATTACACTCCTGTTGATAAGAATGAAGGTATTGACCTGACAAGCTGCCAGGTTACTACAGATCTTTCTGTCGGAGCAACATATGGATGGAGGGTACGTTACCGGGACCGCAACCTGAAATGGAGTCCATGGTCGGATGAACAGACATTTACGGTAGATGAAACAATTTCTGTGAATGAGATTGTAAGTCAAAACAGTGGCCTGACCAGGATCTATCCGAATCCTTCAATGGGAAACATGACCATTGATTTTGTAATAAAAAAAGCTTCAGAAGTTACTATAAGTATCATTAATGTGGAAGGAAAGGTGATTCGACAACTTGAGCGTGCATACTATGTTGAAGATCAATACAGCATTCACTGGGATGGCCTCGACAGTTATGGAAGTGTTGTTGCACCGGGAGATCTCTTTGTAATATTCCGAGCCGGAAATATCAGGGAGGTTCAGAGTGTTTGCCTGCTATAATAAGTAGGTGTAAATCACAGATGAATCAAAAAAAGGATTCTATATTCGGTGTTGCTTGAAGATGAAACATAATTGACCTTAAAAATAACAATGATGGAAAACAAAATTAAGATCCAACACTTTATCCCCGTCCTTATGGCATTTTTTGTCATGAGTTTTGCTGATCTGGTTGGGACAGGAGTAGATGAACTGAAACAGAGTGCTGAGACCCCCAGGTATATTCTTCAGCTTATTCCTTTCGTTGCCTTTATCTGGTATTTCCTGTTGGCTGTACCGGTTGGGATCTGGCAGGATAAAGTGGGGAAGAAAAAAGCCCTCAATGTTGGAATCCTGGTAACAGCGGTGGGCCTATTTGTCCCCCTCTTTGGAAATACACTGCCTGTGATCCTGGCGGCATTTGCCCTGCTGGGAATAGGCAATACCATTATCCAGGTCTCGGCCAACCCCCTGCTGGTTGATATCGTGCCGGATAACAGGGCCTCCAGCTACCTGAGCTTTTCCCAGTTTATCAAATCGATCGGCTCCATGAGCGGCCCCTTTGTTGCAGCCATCCTTGGGCCGAAAATTGCAGCACTGTTCGGCGATACATCCACCGAAGGCATGTGGCGCTACGGGCTCTATCTCTTCGGACTGATCGCCATTCTCTCATGGGCATGGCTGGCCACTGCAAAAGTTGACGAGACCAGATCAGAGGGTGATCGGGCAACGCTCTCCTCTTGCTTTAAGTTGCTGAACAACAAATTCATCTTCATGATGGTGATGGGCATCTTCCTGGTGGTAGGTATCGATGTGGCCATGAACTCCAACATTGGCAACTTCCTTGAACAGAAGATCGGGATCAGTGCCGAGACAGCAAAATACGGGAAGTCCATGTATTTCTTTGCCAAGATGATAGGGACCTTCATTGGAGCCATTCTGTTAACTAAAATTGCATCCAGGAAATTCCTGGTCGGCTCCTCCCTGCTGGCGATCATTGCGTTGATTGCACTTATTTTCATACCAAGTCCGGTGGCTGCCTGGGTGATTATCTTTATCATCAGTCTGGGTATCTCCAATATTTTCCCGCTTCTCTTTTCAATTGCAGTAACCAGAATGCCGGAGCGCTCCAATGAGATATCAGGCCTGATGATGATGGCCATCAGTGGCGGGGCCATCATCCCTTTCATGGTGGGTTTTGCAATGGATAAGTGGGTATCCGGCGGTATACTTGTGCTTATCGCCAGCGCCGTTTACCTGTTGTTTCTTGGATTGTCAACCAAAGAACAATAGTGAGGCCATGAAAACAACTGTCATTATAATCCTGGGAATTCTGTTCCTGGCGGGATGCAACTCCGTTTCAAAAGAGGAGCAACAACTGGCCCATGAAATAACCAGTAATGAAAACTTCCTGCTGGTAAAAGAGAAGGCCAGAGAGCTGATAGGATCTGGCTTTACTGCCGGTGACCATTACGGTGAGGTGTGGATCAGGGACTTCAATACATTCATGGACCTGTCATGTGAAGTTGCAGACAGAGATATGATCCGCGAGAAACTTCTTCTCTTTTTCAACTTCCAGAGAGATGACGGGAATATCATTGATGCCTACCTGCCAAAAGAGGGGATGATCGAAGGAGCATATGAATATATATTCTCCGATCTTGAACCGACCCTCGCCGCACACAAAAACACCGTGGAGACCGACCAGGAAACCTCTCTCCTGCAGGCAGTCTATAAGTATATTAAGAAGACCGGCGAGAAGGAGCTGCTGTATACACAGGTGGACGGAATGACAGTGGCTGAAAGGATGGGATTTGCACTTGAGTTCCTGATGAATCACCGTTACAACGAGAAGTATGGACTGATCTGGGGAGGCACCACAGCAGACTGGGGCGATGTACAACCTGAACATGAATGGGGTGTATTTATCACTGAGGATACACACTACGCGCTGGATATCTATGACAATGCCATGCTGGTGATTGCAATTAAAAATTTCATTGAACTGGTTCCTGATGCAGCTATAAAATGGAAGGCGGTTCTGGAAGAGCTTGAAATCAATATTAAAAAACATCTTTGGGATCAGGACAACATGAAATTCCGTCCTCACATCTATCTTGCGGGGTCTCCTTTTCCTGACGATTTTAATGAGGATGAGGTTTTTTATCATGGCGGAACCGCAGTTGCCATTGAAGCCGGACTGCTAAGCAAAGAGGAGATAAGCGCATCCCTGGATCATATGCTTAAAAACGTAGAAGAGACAGGTGCCGGCTCCATTGGTCTGACCATGCATCCCCCCTACCCCGATGGCACTTTTAAAAACCCCATCCTCTCCACTCCATACACCTACCAGAACGGGGGAGACTGGACCTGGTTTGGTGGACGAATGATCCAGCAGCTGGTCATCAATGGATTTACTAAAGAGGCCTACCAGCAGATCTTGCCAATGACTGACAGGGTGGTTAAAAACGATGGCTTCTACGAATGGTACAGCATTACAAATGAACCGCGGGGATCGGCATCCTACAGGGGATCGGCCGGAGTTCTGCACAAAGCCATTCTCATGTTGGAAGAGTGGGCATCGGGGGTGAATTGAACACATCGATGTAATCAACGCGATAAAATGATAGTCAGACAGATCATATGGGTTGGATTCGTGGCATTGCTCTTTTTCAGTAATTCATGCGCTACAGATAAGAAGCGTGATGAACATGCGGCTCCCCAAACAGATCTGTACAATGTATCGGATCGAGTAGGGTGTAAAGTACAACCCTTCTATAAACAGAGAGAGGATGGCAAGGCAGGAAGAGAGGTGCTTCTTTCATTTGATGAGGGAGCGTTTTCAGGAGAGGTAGATATTTCGGTTTCATGCGAAGGAGAAGAGGAGGCCTCAACCATAGACCTGGATCATGATGCCAGTGAGATCTCCCTGTTGCTGCCCCCCGGTGCCGGAGTGAAGCGTCAATGTCAGGCCAGAATTGTAGTACGCGGCGACACAAAGATCATTAGGAAATCGATCATTGTACCACCCAAAGGTCAGTGGGAGGTCTATATATACCCCCACTCACATGTGGATATTGGATATACGGCCCATCAGGATACCGTACAAAAACTGCACATGCGAAATATCGATGTGGCAATCGATATTGCTGAAAAAACCAAAAACTATCCCCGTGGTGCCAGCCATGTATGGAATCCCGAAGCCCTCTGGGTTGTTGACGCCTACCTGGAGAGTGCAGATCCCGAAGAGAAAACGAAGTTCATTGAAGCTGTTCAGAAAGGATGGATCTGTCTGGACGGGAACTACCTGAACACAAACACCTCGGCCAACTCTGATGAGGAGTTATTGAAGCTGTTTCACTATTCAAACCAAATGGAGGAGCTCACCGGTGTACCCATTGAAACAGCAGTTCAGTTTGATATACCGGGTGCCAGCTGGGGCGTTGTTCAGGCTGCTGCTCAGAATGGGATAAAAAGTTTTTTTCTGTTCCCGAACAATGTTGCCCGCATTGGCAGAATACGTGAATACTGGGAGCAGAGGCCTTTTTACTGGGTGGCCCCCGATGATTCAACACGCATTCTATTTATACAGGGATATCCATACGGTTACGGTTTCACTTTAAAAGGATCCAAAATCGGGCAACCTGTCATTCAGAAGTATACGGGAGAATATGACCGCATCACCACAGATGACCCTATGGCCAATTTTCTTGATCCATTTATATTCAATGAGATAGAGAGGCTCGAGCAGAAGAACCACCCATACGAAATGTACATCATGACCTGGGCACTGTGCGACAACTCACTGATCGATGCAGACCTGCCGGAGGCTGTGAAACAGTGGAATGAGACCTATGCCTATCCCAGACTGGTCATTGCCGGCGCGAAGGAGATCGCCGATGCATTTGAATCAAAATACCATAGCATCATTCCTGAAATAAGGGGCGATTACACCGAATACTGGACCGATGGACTGGGTTCTGATGCAAAGCGTGTGGGGTGGAACCGGCTGGCAAAAGAGCGGCTGGTACAGGCTGAAGCATTGAATATAATTCTGGATCATAAGGGTCCCTGTCTCCTCAAAGAGGCGGAGGATTCATGGCGATGGATCATGCTGGGAACAGAACATACCTGGGGATACATGGATCCTGCAGCTGAACCGGCAACAGCCATCGAAGCCACAAAAGCATCCTATTTTCAACAGGCTGATCAAACCAGCCGGGAGATCCTGAATTCAGTACTGGAACCGGTTACGAAACAGGGCAGTAACTCCTTTGCTGTATTCAATACACTCTCCTGGAGTCGCGCCGATGTGGTGATCATCTCTGCAGATGAGAGCAGCGCCGGCGACAGGGTCGTTAATGAAGAGGGCGAACCTGTACCGTCTCAACGGCTCTCCACTGGTGATCTGGCATTTCTTGCAACAGATATTCCTCCATTTGGGTCTAAAATGTATCACATTGTTTCAGGAGACCCCCATGCAGTTACCGGTTGCACGATCAACAGCACCATGCTGGAGAATGAAAAGGTCAAGGTGGTGGTTGATCCGGAAACAGGAGACATCCAGAGCCTGATTAATAAACAGACCAACCATGAATATGTAAATCAGAACGCACCGGTTGCCTTGAACAGCTACCGCTATCTCCTGGGTGCCGATTCATCTGAACAGGCCTTTGCTCCCACCGACGTGAAGATTACCATCAAAGAGAATGGCCCGCTGGTTGTCTCGCTGCTGATCGAATCAAATGCAGAAGGGTGCAGGTGGCTCAAGCGAGAGGTCGGACTCATGGCCGGACAACCGTGGATCGGTATGAGAAATATGATTGATAAGATCTCAACCCGGACCAAAGAGGGAATTCATTTCGGTTTTGCGTTTGATATTCCCGGTGCAACAACCCGCATGGATATTCCCTGGGGGGTGATGACCCCCGGATACGATCAGATTCCCGGATCGAATAAAAACTGGTTCTCCTTTCAACGCTGGATTGACATCTCCAATGCTGATTGTGGAATAACCTGGACTTCAACCTATTCACCTCTGGTTGAGTTTGGAGATCTGACGGCCAATATTCTTGGGGTGGCACTGGATGAAGAGCAGTGGATGACAGATGTTGAGAACAATCAAACAATCTTCTCGTGGGGATTAAATAACCACTGGTTCACCAATTTTCCTCTGGAACAGGGAGGAGTCATTGAGTTTCAATACCAGGTATTAACCCATCATGGATATGATCCCGGTTTAGCAAACAGGTTTGGGTTGGAGAGAAGCCGGCCCTTCATCACTGCTCCTGTTGAAAGAGACCCACTAAAGCATCCTGTGGTCTCCTTTAGCAATCCCAATGTGGCCGTTTCAATGCTTAAAAAGAGTGATGACGGAGAGGCCATTGTCCTGCGTTTGCGTTCCGTTTCCGATAAAATGGAGAGCGTTCAGCTTCAGTGGCCGGGCAACCCACCAAAGCGAATCAGAAGATGCAATGCCCAAGAGAAACCTGGGAGATCCATCGGAGGAGAGTTGATCTTAAATCCATATGGCGTAGAGAGCTGTTATATTGAATTTTAGAGACAATTACACAAGTTCCAATCTGTTATGAAAACAAGATACCTATTACCACTTGTTACGTTACTGTTTGCATCCTGTACAAATAGTGCAACTTTAAATGAAGTTGATATTGATTACGTTTCAAAGGTCAATACCCTGATAGGTACCGATTCGAAATTTGATCTGTCAAACGGCAACACCTACCCTGCCATTGCACTGCCCTGGGGGATGAATTTCTGGACACCCCAGACCAGTCCCATGGGTGACGGATGGATCTACGCTTACGATGCAGATAAGATAAACGGGTTCAAACAGACCCACCAGGCCAGCAACTGGCTAAAGGATTACGGTTGTTTCTCCCTGATGCCGGTAACAGGAGCCTTGAAAACCGGGGAACCGGAACGGGCCTCCTGGTTCTCGCATAAGGCCGAGGTCGCAAAACCTCATTATTACAGGGTCTACCTGGCCGATTATGATGTGGTGACCGAGATCACCCCCACTGAACGTGCGGCTTGCTTCAGGTTTACCTTCCCCGAAACCGATAGCGCCTACATTATACTCGACGGTTTCAATAAAGGTTCCATGGTACAGATTATTCCTGAAGAGCGTAAAATCATTGGTTATTCAAGGTATAATTCGGGAAGTGTACCGGAGAACTTCCACAACTATTTTGTGGCACAGTTTGATAAGGAGTTTGAGATCACCTCCACCTGGAGTGGCGGGCAGCTGAAGGAAAACAACCTGCAGGATGAGGGAGCCCATGCAGGTGCGGTGGTTGGTTTTAAGAGCAGTCGCGGTGAGGTGGTTCATGTGAAGGTTGCCTCCTCGTTTATCAGTCCGGAACAGGCCGCACTGAACCTGGAACGGGAGATTGGCACCAGGGACTTTGAGACCCTCAAAGAGGAGGGAAAAGAGACCTGGAATGCTGAACTTTCAAAAATAGCCGTCGAGGGAGGAAGCGATGCCCAGCTACAGACTTTCTACTCCAGCCTCTACCGGGTGCTGCTTTTCCCCAGGAAATTCTATGAGTTCGATGCAAACGATAGCATGGTGCACTACAGCCCCTATAACGGGGAGGTATTGCCCGGGTATATGTTTACCGACAATGGTTTCTGGGATACATTCAGGGCCGTATTCCCCTTCTTTACATTGATGTATCCCTCGCTGAATGCCGACATCATGAAGGGGCTGGTCAACACCTATAAGGAGAGCGGATGGCTGCCCGAATGGGCCACACCGGGACACCGCAACTGCATGGTGGGATCCAACTCTGCCTCCATCATTGCAGACTCATACCTGAAAGGGATCCGCGGGTATGATATTGATCTGCTTTATGAAGCACTGCTAAAAAATACGGATGGATCCAACCCCTACATCCCCTCTGTGGGTAGGTTGGGCGCCTCATATTATAATGAACTGGGATACATTCCCTACGATGTGGGTATCAATGAAAATGCTGCGCGTACCCTTGAGTATGCCTATGCAGATTTTTGCATGGCCGAACTGGCAAAAGCGCTGGATCATCCGGAAGAAGAGGTACAACTTTTTGAACGAAGGTCCCAAAATTACAAAAATCTGTTTGACCCGGACCATAACCTGATGAGGGGGAAAAACAGAGATGGCTCATTTCAGTCCCCATTCAACCCACTGAAGTGGGGAGATGCCTTTACCGAGGGGAACAGCCTGCACTATACCTGGTCGGTATTTCATGATATCAAAGGGTTGATCGACCTGATGGGGGGAAAAGATGAATTCGTACATATGCTGGATACAGTCTTCTCAATGCCCCCCGACTTCGACTGCTCCTATTATGGATTTCCGATCCACGAGATCAGGGAGATGCAGATTGCCAATATGGGCAACTATGCACACGGGAACCAACCCATCCAGCACATGACTTACCTCTATAACTATGCGGGACAACCATGGAAAACACAACAGCATGTAAGGGAGGTGATGGACCGGCTCTACCTGAACACCCCCGATGGTTACTGCGGGGATGAAGACAACGGGCAGACCTCCGCCTGGTATGTTTTCAGCGCCATGGGATTCTACCCGGTCTGTCCGGGTTCCGGGCAGTATGTACTGGGAGCTCCGCTTTTTAAGAAAATAGAACTCAGCTTAGAGAATAACAGCACATTTATAATTGAAGCACCAGATAATTCATCAGAGAATATTTTCATTAAGCATGCCTCCTTAGATCATCAGGAATATACCCGCAACTGGATTGATCATAGCGCTTTACTGAAAGGAGGCAGGTTGCTTCTGGAGATGGACAATACGCCAAATATGCAAAGAGGAGTATCTGAAGAGGATAAGCCATTTTCGATGTCGCTTACAAACTAACCTGCTATGAAAAAAGTCCTGTTTTACACTTGAATATTATGCGGCATTTGGTAATAAACCCTACGATACTGTAAACTTAACAGAATTAATGCTACAATAAAAACCTTGATCCTATGAGAAGCATTATCCCCATACTTCTACTATTACTCAGTGTTTCACTTAGCGGGCAATCTCTTAGCCAGAGGGATCTGGAATACTATGAAAGTCAGAATTCTCTTTTCACCAAGGAAATAGAGGCCATTTTTGACACGCTGACACCTGGTTATCATTCCACTGAAAGAGTCCGCGCCCTTCATATGGTTGATGCCATTACGCATTATCCTTTTCCTCATGATGACCAGCTGAAAGGGATGTTTCTGAACAGGTACCGAAAATCGGTCCAGGATATTAGCAAAGCAGAGGTCCGTGGCGGTGCAGTTGCATGGAACATCTATAACATGTCTTACGTGGTCAAAACACCCGAAATTATTGTTGCCTTTGATATCATACGTCTGCCCGACTCTTTAAGGAAAGAGAATGAGGAAGATATCCATAAACAACTGGTAAAAGAGTTGGTGGAGCAATGTGATCTCCTTTTTGTAAGCCACATCCATCAGGACCATGCAGATCCCTATGTGGCCGGGGAGTTTCTGCGACAGGGGAAACAGGTGATTGCCCCTTCCGGGGTGTTCAAAAATGAAGATTTCTATGACAGGATCTGTCACCTGGAGCGAAGTGGTAAAAAAGTCCGCATGGAGGTTCCCTCAACAGGGACCGGGATCTCAGTGCGCATCTACCCCGGACACCAGGCCATTGCTGCCGATGCAGCAGTGGATAATAATTTCACGGTACTTACCCTGCCCAACCACATTACTGTGGCCCACTCCGGCGACCAGGCCTGGGGTGATGACTTCTCATGGCTCGATCACATCTACAAAGAGGTGAATATCGATCTGCTTATGGTGAATACATGGACAGCCGACCCGGTCCGCTTGATTAGAGGTCTGCAGCCAAAAACAGTGTTGCCCGGACATATCAATGAGATGTCACACGGAATCAGCGGACGTATCTCCTACTGGAGAAGCTATCTTACCTGGAAACCAGCAGCGTGTGAAGTGGTCCATCTCTTCTGGGGTGAATCTTACCATTACGAAAAGAAAAATGATTAAAAAACTATAAACTCTATCACGATGCGACATATTCTCATCTCAACGATCATGCTGTCAGTGCTCAGCATCAACCT
>JBDLIQ010000022.1:0-41758 GCA_039714775.1 Bacteroidota bacterium | reverse complement strand
ATGAGGATGATCTACAACGGGGTTTTCGGGATCGAGCTTTCAAGGCAGGGAATTGGCTTCGCTCCAATCGTTCCCAAAGGAATCACCAATCCCAAACTAACCAATCTGAGGTACCGGAACATGCTGCTTCATCTCTCTGTCCAGGGAGAGGGAACAAAAATAAAATCATTCAAAGTCAACGGCATTGAATCTGATAAGGCCTTTATCTCTAAAGATGCTACCGGAGTACAGAATGTAGTCATTATTTTAGATCAACTTTAAATCCACGGGAATAGAGTAAATTTGTTGTTTACTATTTACCTCAATAATGTTAAGAATAACACTACTGCTCCTAATGAT
The DNA here is from genome assembly GCA_039714775.1 of Bacteroidota bacterium. GTDB lineage: Bacteria > Bacteroidota > Bacteroidia > Bacteroidales. The sequence goes on along the minus strand of JBDLIQ010000022.1, from coordinate 41,419 downwards.
GTTACCCCTGTTTGTAAATGCCCAAAACTGGGGAACAGACAGCATACTGAATCCTTCGTTTGCTAACGACAACAGGTTTAATACCACATTGGATTTAAGCGGGAATCGAAACCTGACTCCTGATGTTCCTGACTGGACACAGGATTTGATCATGTACATGCTGCGTGTAGATAAGTTCGGCAAGGAACCCACCATAAATTCTGCCCGTGAGAAGCTCTGGGTTTTAGAAAAACTTGGCATTACAGGGGTTCATATTACACCTGTTGCAGAATCATTTATAGACAATAGCAGGCCCGAAGAGTGGGGCTTTTACTCATTTACAGAACCAGACAGGCTTGAACCACAACTGGGAACAGAAACCGATTTCAGAGCACTTGTAGACGAATTACATGCTATGGGTATTAAAGTGTTCCTGGATTTTGAGTTTCATGGCGTTTTTGATCGTGATGTATTCATCAAGAAGCTAAATTGGCAATCGGCCTGGGATGCTGCCGGACCGGAAAATACCAGCTCACTTCTGACTACGCACCCCGGGTTTTTCAAGTGGATTGATGATGAGTTTGGTCATCACCCCCAATACACCGGCTGGAATACTGCCGAATTGATCTGGAAAAGGGATGACGGAACACATAATGAAGCTCTGAAAAACTGGTACAGAGATGTGCTGGTGAATGACTGGGTTGCAAAATACGATCTGGATGGTTTTCGTTTGGACCTGGAACCATTTGAGGTTGCCAATGTGATTGGATACAGCTACTGGCAAAGTGTTATTGATTCGGCCAAAGTAAGAACCGGGAAAACCATCGTACTGATACCCGAGGATGGCAATGCGCCAACCAACAATGTATTCACCTTTGCGCAGGAGAATTTCGGTGTTGGGAATCCCAGGGTTGGAGCAAGATATGGTTCGAATGTAAAGGATTTTATGGTTACCGAAACCATCGATATTCCAAATCAATACGATGGGAATGGGAATCTGATCGCATGGGGACAATATTTTGAACCTCTGAATATTGTGGACGAGGTAAAAGATACCGATGGCGATGGATATTCACGAAGAGATACCTACTACTCAACAGCTGTTTCGGCACACGATAGAAAAGTATTTGAATCACAGGGACACCTGGTCTATTTTGGATATGGTGCACTTTTTCAGCCATTTATACCCTATTGGGCACAGGGGGATGAATTTAATGTTTCCAAAAATGTACCCGGTGATCCATTTTTTAACATCATGTATTTCAGCAGGATCAACTGGGACGACTACACCACAAACCAGGCGCAGTTCAATGAGATCCGCAAGATGATCTATATCCGCAAACAGTATAAAAACCTGATTGGCCCTTCCACCCATAAACTGAATCAGAAACCGATGGTTAAGGTGGCTGTTGATGGTGCCCAGCCCGACTTACCCCCGTATGGTTATTACAACCCCACCGGCGATAGCGTGGGGATCATTGTACTGGGAACAAAGGAGAGCGCTGTGGATGAGATTACTGTGGAGCTTCCCCTGTCGCAAATGAGGTTAAGTGATCAGGTGAAACATGAGTTTCACAACCTGATGGACGATACCAAACAGGTACTGTCGCCCGTGAAGGGAACCACCAACAGGTTTAAACTTGAGAACCTTGAGGCCTGGGGTAACCTGATCTATAAGATTGAACCCACCACCGAACCCCTGGGAGTATCAGGTCCGGCGGAGGATCTTTTTCGCCTCTATCCCAACCCTGCGGATGACTACCTTGTTATTGAAAGCTTAGACTCTGACAGAATAGAGCATGTTGAGATTCTTGATCTTGCAGGGAAACAGGTAAGATACCATGCTGTTTCCTCGAAAAACAGCGTGAATATCAATATTTCAGATCTTGAAAGCGGACTCTATATATTTAAGATAAGCACAGCTTCCGGGATGATATACAGAGAGATCATAAAGAACTGAATCCTTTTGCAAAAACATGATAGCTATGAAAGCAATTACAATGCAATTGATTGCCCTGTCCCTGGATCAGGGAGCTGGAGCTGGTGGAGGCTGATACCGATTTTTAGCTCCAGCCCTCCCTGTAGTTGTGTTTAATATACTCCTTTACGGTCTCTTCAGCATTCAGGGTGACATATTTGGTATTGAAGTGTGGGTGGCCATCGATCACCTTAAACTCATCGGAGGAGACAATCTTCAATTCATCACGCTCTGAAATGTTTGTAAACCTCATGTTCTCACCATCCCATTGCAGCTCCCTGTCAAGGCTTTGCAGGCGGACTGCCAGTACGCCCATAACCACCATTTCGTTGAATGGACCGGCTATATCAAAGTTAGACATGGGTTGAATGCGGTTTTCAGGAGACTCCTTACAGGCCCTGATCCAGTCCTGTTCGTGCGGACCATCCATGATACTGCCGGGAGTGTATCCTTCGATCCTGCGCAGAGTCTCCGGAACATCAGGTTTCCGTCCTGAAAGAAGCCGTGGGTTGATCCCCCCCAGGTTGCAGATCAGCTTGTCCTTGGAACCTACAAAGATACAGCCTCCCATACCATCTTCCATAATGGGCTCGCCATCGGCCAATTCCAAAGGCCTGGAAGGCATCATTCCCCCATCATACCAGAACACCTTTACCTCAGGCATCCCTGGTTTAATATGGGAAGGCAACCTCTCTCTCTCCGGGAAAGTATACTCTACCACCTCGGCCTGTGGTGCAGATTCCGTATTAACCAGCGTGGATGAGCCCTGTACCCTGGTGGGATACCCAAGCTGCAGTGCATTGAAGACGGGATTCAGGATATGGCATGCCATATCACCCAGGGCGCCGGTTCCAAAATCCCACCAGCCACGCCAGTTCCATGGTGTATAAATTTCGTGGTAAGGACGCATGGGTGCAGGACCAAGAAACAGGTCCCAATTCATGGTCTTGGGCGGGGTCATCACCTCCCGGGGCCGTTCCAGTCCCTGGGGCCAGATGGGGCGGTTGGTCCATGCATGGACCTCTGTAACTTTACCGATCTCCCCTGCCCATATCCACTCCTCCACAGTCCGGGCATCGGGGGCTGAATTTCCCTGGTTACCCATCTGGGTAGCCACCCTGTAATCCCCGGCCAGCCCGGTGAGCAACCTCGATTCATAGACCGAGTGTGTGAGGGGTTTCTGGCAGAATACATGCTTGCCCATGGTAATGGCCCGGGCTGCAATGGCAGCATGGGTATGATCGGGAGTGGCGATCATTACGGCATCAATGTCATCTCCCATCTCGTCAAACATCCTGCGCCAGTCCCAGTATCGTTTCGCCCTTGGATAGTCATCAAAACAGGCACTGGCATATTTCCAGTCCACATCGCACAGTGCCACAATATTTTCACTATTCATGCCCTGAAGGTTGACTGCGCCTTTCCCTCCAATGCCAATGCCGGCTATGTTCAGTTTATCACTGGGAGCCACATGACCAAGCGATTTTCCCATCACATGGCTTGGAATGATGGTTATACCTGTAGCTGTTGCCGCTGCTGTCTTAATAAATGTTCGTCTGGGAATGGATGGACGTTTCATATATTCTGATTATTTAGCTCATTGTTATCGTTGATCAAACTCTATTTCCTAAGGATCATCTTCCCGGATGATGTAGCGGCACCCGATTGCAACCGGTAGAGGTAGATGCCACCTGGCAGACCGGACCCGTCAAACTCCACCTGGTGTGTACCTGCAGGCTGGATGCTGTTTACCAGGATTTTCACCTCTTCGCCAACCTGGTTGTACACCACAAGACTGGTATCACCCTCCCTGCTCAGTGAGTAGGTGATCACAGTGGAATGGCCGAAAGGATTGGGATGGTTTTGCAAAAGTGCAAAATCCTTCAATTGGTCAGGGAGCTCCTCATTGATTCCCACCGGACTCCATGTGGGCCTGATCAGTACGCCCTGGCCCGCTTCAAAGTTCCAGGCAAACCGGCTTCCGTTTGCATCATTCCTGTAGTTGGTCACCTCATCCCAGGTTCCCGCATCTGCATCAAACAGCTCCAGTTTTACCAGCTGGTGCCTGAAGCTGATGGTGGCATTATCCGGTGCATTATAATTGGCATTCATCACCATGACATAATCAGCATCGGAAGCGTCACGGAACAGGCCGACCACATAATTGTAGTTTCCGGTCACATCTGTAACGATGACCGTATCGGGCAGCGCCTCTGTTCCGGACGGTCGTGCCCCCTGATGATATGCACCCACTGACCGGAGCTGCATCAATTCAGAACCCAGGTTGTGCATCTCTTTGTTAAGCTGCTGAACAGACTGGTAGAGCCCTGCTTCCACATCATCGGGGTAGGCGGTCATGCCCCAGAAGTGGTCCCAATGGAACCAGACGATCCCGGTATACCCGTAGGCCAGTGACGAATAGACCAGGTAGCGGTGCTCGGCATGTGTAGGAGTTCTCCAGTTCAGTGGCGGAGAGTCGGGCAGCCACTGCTTCTCCGATCCGATGAGCTGGATGATGTTTGTGTAGGGGACATCGTACATCAGTGCATATTTTCTGATCAGGGCCAGGTTGCTGAAATAGCCGCCCCCGTCATGATCCTTAAAGAAATGGTAATGGTCATAGCTGAGGCGGGCGGGTTTTACCTCATCCATAAACCGCCTCACATACTCCTCATAACTCGCGCTGGCCATGCCCCCGGCGGATACATAATCGGGGAAAAGATTGATGTACCCCAACCTCTCCGGATCCTTCTCCCTCAGGTATTTCACCACCTTTCCCAGGTTGGAGAAAGCCCTGGTATTGGGTTCATCCACAATGTTATAACCATCCACTACGGGATTGTCCCGGTAAATCTCCACGGTGGCATCCAGCTGCATAAGATCCTGGCTGGTAACAGGTGGAGGATCGCCAGTGTATCCCCGTCCCGAGAGTTTTCCATCACCATCGGAAATGAGTTGGGATACCGACAGGTTGCAACGCATATAGTTCGCCCCCACAAGATTTATACCCTCTGCATAAGGGGGACGCAGCCAGAGCGGGAAATAGAAATTGGCCGCCCTGTAGTAGTCATAAGCGGATTGGTTGTTGGAGGGTGGCGACCAGGCACTCACAAGGAGGTTTTCCTGCTCCCAGTACCGGTCGAACAGGTGCTCCTCAATAGTAGCGGTTGCATCATCAAAATCCTCCTGGCTAACCACCAGTTCAAGCACTACCTCCCCGGTGTCGGCAGCAATTATTTTCCAATCGAGGGTCTCATTCATGAGCATCCCTACATGAACACCCTGGGCGATGGCTCCCTCCACAACCAGCACATTATCACTATGATGCAGTGTAACCTCATAATCCATATCGGCTATGATCCTGTTCCCTAACTTCGCAGTAACCGGAATCTCCTGGCCGGTTTTCAAAACGGTCCTTAATGGTTTAAACCAGACGATCTCGGCATTGGTATTTGGTTGTGGAGGCACCTCCACAGCTTCGCCACATTTGAAGTCGTCGATCCATACAGTGCCCACAAACTTTTTCGCAAAGTGTCCGTCACCCAGCACCAGGCCCGGATTTAAGCGGAGTGTGTTGATTGAACCATATTCCGGTTTATCACCAAGCCCGATGAATATATCGTGCCACGCCCCATCTGCAGGAATGAAATTTGAAAAGTACTCCACATCGTGCGTGTCAAAGCCGATACTCACCATGGACAGTTCAACGCCATCCATGGTGGCACCCGGATCGGCCTTTGCTTTGAAGCTGATGTAGGGATTCTCTCTCAGGTCCAGGATGGTATCTTTCAGAGTTCCAAATTGGTAAAATGCACCAAACCAGTAGGTCTCATTTGGATTGCAAACATATTTCAAGGCACCGTTCTCGACGGACCCGGTAATGTGGTTTTCAGGCTGTCCCGTTTCAGACGGAATATTCACCCAGAAAGCAGTATCCACCACTCCGTTAAAATTCTGTTCATAGGTGGTGACCACCGTTTGCGCAAACAGGGAGCATGTAAAGAAGATCAAAATGGAAACAGGTGCAGCTCTAATGTTGGGTTTCATCGCATTTGTGGTTTAATGTCAGGGATCGGTAAGGCTAATGTAGCCTTTCTCTTTAAACCATCAAACCTATGTGCTGTCCTATTTTATCAGAATGATTCTTCCCTGGGAAATCGATTCACCGGCATCTGAATCGATGGAATAGAGATAGAATCCGGATGCCAGTTCGCCTCCCTCACCACTGGTGCCATTCCATAGAAAATGATCAGATTCGACCGCAGTTTGCCGGAAGATCTCCTGACCCAACATGTCGTAAATCCTGATCTGAATGGAGTGACTGGAAGGCAACTCCGAAAAATCAAAGTGTACAATGCCGTTTGAAGGATTGGGATATACACCCACCTCAAAACTCTCCCTGTGGCTATTCAACAGTCCAATGGCATTTGCATTCTGACCTGAATTATATATAATGACATTCCCTCTCTCTGCAACACCGTCTGGATTTGCGAAGGTCATGGCATACAGATAGTCAGGCGCGTTCCCATTGAGAGAGATCCCTTTGAGTCCGTAGTACTCGGCAAACACCCCGCTGGTGGTGCCTGGTTCATCTCCGTTTTCAATGACCGAAAAATCCCGTCGCATCACACAGGGCTGACTCTTGCTATAATCAGAAACCTCATCAGTTTCAACCTCAATGGTGTAGAGATGGCTTCCCCTGATAAAATGGCTCGGGTAGTAATCATCCGATGCAAAATAGATCTTTCCGTCAGAATTTTCGAACAAAAAGGTGTGCACCTTATGCTGGCTCTCCCCCTCCATCCAGTTATTAACCGATTCCGATACCGATTGTAAATCGTTCAGAAAGGTCATCTCTTCAGCGACCGGATCATATTTATAGATCGCCACATTCCCGTGCTCGCCTGTTCCGTCGGAAGACTGGTAGTGGTTGCTGGCAGCAATATAGATGTTCCCATTGGAAGAGGCTCCGATTCCCGACCAGCATGAATGATTTCTGAAGCCTGGCAGCAACGGGGTTCCGTCCCTGGTGCCATCTTCAGTGAACCAAATCTCTTCTGCAGCATACTGATCTCCATCCACATGGATCTTAAGCACCGCCAGATCATTGTCATTGGGATCGTTTACCAGGGGCGAATAGCTCCATACGGGCAGATAGAAGTTATTGAAATCATCCCAGACATTGATGCCTCCAAAACAGAGGTCTTTATCAGGAAGGAGGTCGCCCAGTTCCAGCACTTTGTTACACGATTTTGTATCAATATCAACTTTATAGAGCCCTTTTTGGGCAACGCTTGCGTTGTTCGAGATATAATAGAGCGATTTTCCGTCTCTGCTCAGTGTCAGGTTAAAGATCATCCAATAGGCCTCTCCACAGATCTGGGTCACATGTTCCAGTTTATCCTCTGAGCAAACCAGCCTGAAAATATCTGCATAGCCCGATCCGCTTCCGGCAGTGGTCATACAGTAGACCGTGTCGCCGGTAACGGTTGGGGCTATGGAACCAAATCCGCCATTGCGTGCACTCCCCGAACTGTTGGGTCGCCTGTCAATAAAGCTGTCACTTACCTTGATAACAGAGTCCAGTGCCACATCATACTTCAGAAGATCGAGAAAACCCGTAACATCTACATTTACATAATAGAGATCCCCGTTGTTAGCGGTATACATCACATAGCTTGTAAGTGATGATTCTCCAATCTTCTTTATGGTTTCGTCACACTCCTGGCCATAGGTGAAGCGTGGCATAAATATCAACAATAAGAGTATGCTGGTTCTACTCATAATCATTTTTTTAATCGGGTTAAGAGCTATTCATACATATCTGAAACATCAGCTTCTGACAGTTCATGGAAAAACCGGGCCATCTTCTCCGTCACGAAATCGATATATTTTTCCCCCTTCTCTGCCGTAGCAAGTCCCGGATCTCCGATTCCAGTATCTTTTGAGACTTTGGTCCACTCCCTCGGTGCCCATGCCCACTGCTCATTGAACCCGGAAATTTTAAAGCTTTTGGCAGCTCCGTCGCCCGCTTCCTCCAGGGGCAATACCAATTCGGGAAAGGCGTGTAACATGATGCTTGTTTCGCCCTCGTTGGCATGGTCGCCACCATTTTCAAAGAACTCCTTCCAATCTCCCACCTGATACCATTCAAGGGCACTGAGAAACAGATCTGTATCCTTTTGAAGCTCCCTGATCATCTGCTTGAAGTTGCTGCCACCATGCCCGTTCAATACAACCAGCTTTTCAATTCCCTGCATTTCAAGGCTTTCAACCACATCTGCCAGGATCATGGCCTGTGTTGAGGGGTTCATGTTGATCGTCAGATTGATATCGAGCTGTTGTGTATTGACCCCGTACGGTATGGTCGGCAACACAATGACCTTTGCTCCTCCTTCCCACGCCAGTTGGGCAGCTCGTATTGCCAGGTATTCAACCTCATAGCTATCCGTTCCGTAAGGAAGGTGATAGTTGTGGGCCTCGGTTGCTCCCCAGGGAAGTATTGCAACCCTGTAATCTCCCTCCTTTACTGTTTTCCAATTTGTCTCTGCAAGAATATATGGCCTTGGTTTCATCAGAAAATGTTTTAAGGACGTTTCATTGGTAATTATCTATTTAAGCAGAGCGCCGCCGCTCCCAGAACCGCCGCATTCGGCTCCTCACTGAACGCGATCTCAAGATTGTCAATAATATGCTGATTCGGAAATGTTTGTAACACCTCATGCATCGCCTCTTCAAACCAGGTACGGGCCCTGGCAATTGAACCGCCAAGAACGATCAGCTCCGGATCATACGCCAGGACAATCGTGTAGATGGCCTCTCCCACATTGGTGCCGAATTCCCGCAGAATACGGATCGATTTTTCATCTCCCTCAATCGCTGCATTAAAGAGATCCAGGGCGGTTGTATTGTGCTCCTTTTCAAAAAAGATGCTGCTGCAATAGTGCTCCAGATTGTGGCCCTTATATTTAATTGAGCAGAACTCACCGGCACCGCAATTCCTTCCGGAGTGCAGCTTTCCATTGATAACCACTCCCCCGCCAATTCCGGTTCCCAGCGTCAAACCGACTATATCTTCAAATTGCTGTCCCAGTCCGAAATGTTTCTCTCCCGCTACAAAACAGTTGGCATCGTTGTTCATGTATACCGGGATGTTAAACTCCTTTTCCAGTATCTGTCTCAAATTCATGTTATTCAGTACCGGAAGATTCGCAGCATTGCGCACAATGCCCGCCTCCACATCAATAACTCCGGGTACACCAATTCCAATACCCTCAACATTTCCGTCCGAAACCTTCTGAACAACCTCTATTAAAGCAGCAACTATTTCGGACTGCTTCGTGGTGCGGGGAGTTGCCCTTTTGTAATCCTTAACCACTTTATCTCCAACCACAAGGGCACTGTGAATTTTGGTGCCACCAAGGTCAATTCCTACAAATGTTCTCTGTTTCATCTGTTTCATCTGTTTCTAAATTAATTATTGGGAACCGGATTCCAGCTAAAACAATCCAAAGGACATACTTAGATGGTCATTGCAGTATATCCCCCATCCACACGCACGATGGAGCCGGTCACAAAAGAGGATGCCTTTTCGGAGGAGAGCCAGATGACAGCCCCCACAAGCTCCGATGGATCCCCGAAACGGTCCACCGGTGTGTGCCGCATGATCGAATCGACACGCTCCTTTGTCAGCACCTTTTTGTTTTGCTCGGCAGGGAAGAAGCCCGGTGCGATCGCATTGACACGCACATTTGCCGTGGCCCACTCACGGCCCAGGTTCTGTGTGATGTTGTTAATACCTGCCTTTGAGGCACTGTAGGTGAATACCTTTGAGAGCGGGGGTCCCGAAGAGACCGATGAGATGTTGATGATGCTTCCGCCTTTGCCGTCGTCGACCATCTCTTTCCCGAAGATCTGGCATGCCAGCACGGTTGCACGCAGGTTCACGCTCATGATTTTATCCCACTCCTCCATCTTCAGTTCAAAAATGGGTGTTGCCGAGTTAATACCGGCTGCATTGATCAGCACATGGGTCCGCCCCAGCTTCTCATCCACCTCATTTTTTGCCTCCCTTATGGCCTGTTCACTGGTAACATCGACCTGGACAGCAATGGTCTTCACACCGGCAGAGGCTATGGCATTGGCCTGTTTTTGGGCATTCTCCAGGTTCAGGTCCAGGATGGCAATATTTGCCCCGGCTTTGGCAAGTCCCTCTGCCATGGCTCCGGCCAGCACTCCACCACCGCCAATCACTACGGCGTTTTTTCCTTTTAATCCGAATAGATCTTCTACGTAACTCATCTTGTATCTTTTATTTATATTCTTCTGAAAACAGTTTCAACGATCTTCTAATCACATCCACATCGCCAGGTCTCTCCTCCTTTTCAACCAGTGCAAGTGGTGACGACATCCCCATCACAGGTGTGTATCCCGCTCCGGAAATCGCCTTCCTGTAACTGGATGCAGTTTCAAAATTGACCCCCCCGGTGGGCATAATGATCTTTCCATTGTGACGTTCACGAACAAAGGGTGCAAGCAAACCTCCAATCCCGGAAGCCCCGAGCACACCTGCGGGAAATATTTTGATGGCATCGGGTTCCAGTCCGTCCGGCCGCTCCATAAAATAGTTAAACTCGGTGGGGGTCAGGATGGCCGGAGCGGAGAAGATCTCGTTCTCGCGGGCAATTTTGATAAATTCCTTCCCCTCTGCATGTCCCCCCATCACATTGCCCGGGGCGACTATCATCTCGAAGCCCATCTCAATGGCCTGCTCCAGCTCCGATGGATTGATGATGCTGCCACAACCCAGGATAAAGGGGTTATCGCCGGGTGATGCCTCCCGCATCTTCACCAGTTCGGTCATCCCCTCTTTCAGAATGGCAGGATCGATGCGAAAGGTGGTCTCGGCCACATAGCCTGCCTTATAGACCTCAATCATGGTGGTCACCAGGTCTTCCGGTTTTTTCACATGTTTTTTGTTGATCACGACCACCACCCCACTTTTCAGCATGGCAGCACGGACCCGTTTTCTCTCATATGTATAACTCATCTCTTTTACTTTTATCTGATTGCCTTTACACCTCCACCGGAGGCGGCACGTTTGACTTCACGTTCAATATCCTTTTGCGTGACCATGGTAAAATCGCCCGGGGTCTCCTGTACCAGGATGCCATGGGCAGCTCCCCACTCAACAGCAGTCTGCAGATCCTTGCCCAGCATCAATGCAGACAACACGCCCGAAGTAAATGAATCACCCCCGCCGGTGCGGTCCGCAATGGGTATGTTTTCACGAAGGGGTGCTACATAAAATGCATCGTTAAGCGCATCGTACAATACCGCTCCCCAGTGTATCAGGTCTGCATTTACCGCTCCACGCCACTGTGTTCCGATCAGGCTCAGATTGGGAAAATCCTTAACCACCTGTCTGACTGTTATTTTGTAAGCTTCTACCCACTCTTCAAATGAGGCGCCCTTTTTGGTCTTTGTCTCATACCCCAGGGCATCGCTCAAATCGGAATCATTCCCCACCAGGAAACCGAGGTAGGGGGCCACTTTTCTGTTGATTGCACGGGCAACCTCTTTATCCGACTGGACTTTTGCACGGTAGTTCAGATCGGCTGCAACAAGTACACCATGCTCATTGGCCTTTTGCACAGCCGCCATGGCCACCCCGGCAGAACGCTCCGATAGCAGCGTAAAAATACCACCCGTATTGAATGTACGGACACCCTCTTCTCCAAAGAGCCTCTCCCAGTCATAATCATCCACTCTCAGTTCGCGTATGGCCGAATGGGCACGGTAATAGACCGTATCGGAGGGAATTACCCCCTTCCCATTGTATGTAAAATTGATCCCGTTGGTCAGTCCGCCTTTCTGATCGGTGCTGTGGGGTGACCCATCATTGTCTGTATTGAACCAGATAATATTGGAGGTATCCACCCCCACCTCCCTGAGCTGGTTCCGGATATTAAGTCCGATGTTATCATCCACCAGCGCTGTCAGCACTGTACTTCGCAGACCAAAGGTGTAGGATATGCCGCACGCCACGTTGGTCTCTCCCCCACCCTGTGATACCCTTAGTTGTCTTGCCCTGGCAGTTGGCACATCATAAGGATCGATGCGCAGCATCACTTCACCCAGTGACATGCCATCGTATTTACACTTATCGGCGGACTTAATCTCATTGTATTTTATAATCCGGCTCATTACAATATGCAATTTATAGGTTACTGATCAAATTTCAATTACAAGATATGCAGGTTTTTTTTCCTGATAGATTTAACCCAGGATTTCATCAACACTCTCTTCGAAGACCTGGATCGCTTCGCGAAGGGCCTCTTCTGATATATTCAGAGGCGGTACCACCTTCAGAGTGGCTCCCTGCAGACCAACCGGTGCAAACATAAGCAGCCCCTTCTGCAGGGCTGCAATATTAATCCGCAGTGCACACTCCGGATCCGGATCTTTGCTTCCGGGCTTTACACACTGTATGGCGGCCACCAGACCACGTCCGTTAAACTCGCCAAGATGATCCGGATACTTCATCTGAATTCTTTTTAATTCCGGATTCAGTATCTCCCCCATCTTTGCTGCATGCCCGGTCAGGTTCTCTTCTACCAGGATCTTCAGATTGGCCAGTGCTGCTGCCACAGGCAGAGGAGAAGCCGAATGCGTCGAAGTCATCGATCCGGGAGGGTACAGCTCCATGATCTCTCTCCTTCCAAGTACAGCAGAAAGAGCCAGGGATGATGTAATTCCCTTTCCGGCGGCAATCAGATCCGGTTTGATGTCATAATGATCATATGACCAGAATTTACCGGAACGCCCAAATCCCGCCTGTACCTCATCCATGGTCAGAACAATATCATATTTTTTACAGAAGGCTGCCAGCTTCTGTGCATACTCATACGGCATAAACTCTGTTCCCGCACCCTGGTATGATTCGGTCATCACACCGGCAATCTCCTCCGGTTTTATATTTTTCTCCTCCAGTGTCTTTAAGAACAGATCGAAGGAGGTCTCCTCATTCCTGTACCCATTGGGGAAGGGCACCTGGACAAAGGTGGTATCCCCTTCACCGATCCATGTTTTAAGTGCCGGGATACCTCCCGCCATCTGGGCACCCATGGTCCGGCCATGAAAGGAGTCGGTGAAGGTCACAAAATACCTTTTTTGTGGTCCGTACTTCTCCATGGCATAGGTCTTGGAGAGCTTGATACAGTTCTCTGTCGCCTCACTTCCCGTGGAGAGCAAAAATACCTTGTACTCTTCAGGATCGGGCGATACATTCACCAACGCCTCCACCAACTCGACACGCTTTTCATGCATAAAAACATAGGTGGCAAGCAGGTCCTGTTCAATGATCTCGTTAAGTGCCTTCTTAATCTCTTTACGCCCATGCCCCACGTTGGTCACAAGGACCCCGGACGACCAGTCAATCCACCGGTTTCCCCACCTGTCTGAAACAATAAAATCCCTGGCATGCTCCCACACAATGGGCGGCTGCCCCTGCATAGAACGTGGTTCAGCCTTTTGAATGCGCTCAAAAACAGGAAGCGATTCCGGTACAGGTATCTTTGTCTTAATTGTTCTGAATTTCGTCTCCACTACCGGAACATCCACCGGGGTCAAATCATAAACTGCCATAACGCTAACTACTTTATATGTTACTTAATTTAGTGTCTGTCTACAAACTCAAGTGTTTTATTCAGACAGTTCGAGTTCAAGGGTTACTCACGTCATTATTAATAAAATGTGTTCGTGAACTCCCTTCGGTCGGTTGCGAGACACTAAAATTGGGAGTTTACTTTTGTAAATGACCAATTTTTTGGGTGAGCGTAACGCAGAAATCGGACTTTATGGACAAACACTAATTAATGATACTTTCGGGTTGTCTCCATAACCAATCGCCACCCGCTCCCCGTCATGTTCAATGGAGAGCCGTGCAGCCTCAACCACCAGTTCATTGATATAGCTGTTGGCCGGTGTGGCAATGAACCCTTTCCCGTCCACCTCTTTGATCTGTTGCTGCCTGGTTTCCAGGGAGGCAGTCTCACTTAAACCTGCCACCTTCTTCTCTATCTCAAGCGCCTGCTTGATGGTTGCCTGTACCGACTCAACACCATAACCAATGGGTTCATATCCACTGCCGCTCCAGGGTACCAGCTGAAAGAAGTCGGGGTTTACATAACCAAAGTACTTCTTCGTCTGACCCATCTCTTCAATATATGAATGGGTCACACCCCTGAACTGATCATTCTGTTTGATCAGGCCGGCCTTGCCCTCGCCTTCACAGTACATCACCAGGTTCTGATCGTTAAACCCGGCTGCATCATCCGGATATCCCAGTCCGTCGGTCACATTCAGCAGGGCTCCATTCTCAAAACGAACCCGGCCGTTGGCCCACATGTATCCTTCGTTGCCGTTTGGAAATTTCCCTTTTACACCCTGCACCGACACCTCTGCAGGGCGAAGTCCGGTAATAAAGTAAACCAGGTCCACATAGTGGCAACCCACATAGACAAAAGGATCGGTTTTATCGGTGGTGAACCAGTTCTGAAAATTGGAGTAGCGGTAATAGTAGGGTTCGATCATTTTCGCCTCCCCTATTTTGAACTCTCCAACTTTCCCATCCTGGTAATTCTTCCTGGCTAACCTGGCACGACGGTCAAAACGTTTATGGTACTCCACTCCCACAAACAGCCCTTTGGAGAGGGCCAGCTCTTCAAGCTCCTTCGCCTGCTCATACTTAAGGACCAGCGGTTTTACACACAACACATGCTGATTGGCATTCAGCGCCTCCATAACAGCAGCGTAGTGCAACTGGTCTGGCAGGGCCACCACCACCGCCTGGCGGGGCTTCATATTCTGCAGCACCTCCTTAAACAGCTCAGGGTGATTATTTTCATCCGGTTCGCTTACATCAGGGAAGGCAAAGAAATCCTGTCCCGGAAATGCCTCTTTGATCACATCATTCTCTTTCAGCGCCTTCAAAGGAGCACTGTTCAATGCACAGATATTGATCTCACCAACCTCTTCCATGCGTTGTAAATGATATATTGCGGGAAGGATCAGGTCGTTGGTGATCATTCCGCCACCGATGATAGTTACATCCAGTTTCATAAAAAACCTCTACTATTTATTCTGAGTTTAACCTCGTTTTTTGAAATTTAAAACTATATAATCTTAATCATTCATCAAAGAATTTCGGAATATAATGCAATCGTTTGCACAGATTTTTTCATCCCAGTTCCGGACCACTGATTAAATATTGCCTGCCAATCACCCCGGGGTGGGGATTGTTATCCAGGTACATCCTCACAAATGAGCGCTGTGTCTCAAATCCATTCTGCTTAAGCCACTCCATAAGCGCACTCTTATCAGCAAGAATATCCAACACCACTGCCTTCCCCGAAAGCCGGCTTACAGCAGCGGCCATCAGTGCTTTTGCACCTTCATCCGAGTAGGCGAACAGAGGTCCCACCTGGGTATAATTCACTCCTCGCCTGCCCATGCAAAAACCGGATATTTCATCTCCCTCCTTTAACACCCATGAGAGTTCAGGTGAATTGTGGAACAGATAGCTAAGCATATTCTCTCTGCTGGCTCCGAAAACCTGCTCATCGAGTTGCGCAATATCCATCATATCAGCGGCTGTAGCCTGAACGGGAGTGATACGCTCACCCATTGCCATCCCGTTTACAGCAGGATGGGTCATCCGGCAGATCTCATACTCCTCCACAAAATTAATCTTCCTGTAGACAGGAAGACCTGCCGGGGTGGCATCCAGCTTGATTGATTCACAATTTTCCAGTCCGGCAATGGCACCGTTCAATAGCGGCTTGCTTAATCCCCTGCCCCGATAGTCCCTGTCTATCAACATCATCCCGATCCAGGCCACCTTACCTGCATAGTTGATCCCGGTGACCGTTCCTACTATTTTTTGATCCAGCAGTGCCACCAGATTCACAGCCTCCTTGTAGTTCACCAGAAGTTCCCAATCCTGCTCGGTCTGGTTCCAGCCCTCCTCATTCTTCAAGCGCATCAGGCCGGGCATATCAGATAAAGTCATCTTCCTGACCACCACGGACCCGTTTTCCATCTTATCCTCTTTCATCGTGTTAACCACCTCTCAAGGTTTTCCCGGATAAAAGAATCATCGTTCAACTCGGGATAGGCATCGTAAATCCGGTCTATCTCCGCCATCTGTCCGGGCGATAAAGTCTCCTGCTGATTCAGGGTCCAGATGCCTTTCATCAATCCCTGTCGTCTCAATACCTCATGAAGACCGGTAATGCAACCTTTAAAATCATTGGCTGCATCAAAAAACGCGGCATTGCTGTCAGTGATCTTTGCTGCCAGGGTTAACAGTTCACTTACGTCACCTCCATCATATTCATGATGCACCTTTTCAAGCAGTTCAACAGCCCTCTTTGTCCAGACCGCCCAATGACCCAACAATCCGCCGACGATGCGCATTTCGATGATTTTATCCCCCACTTTCACGCTGTATTTCGTTAAGAGGTCAACCAGGATATTATCGTCATTGCCTGTATAGAGTGCGATCTCACCGGAACGTCCCGATTCAGCGACGCCCCTGACAACATCCATGGTCTGATAGCGATTAAAAGGAGCCATTTTTATGGCCACCACATTGTCAATCTCTGCAAAAGCTCTCCAGAAATCTTTATCCAACTTCCGTCCTCCCACAGCAGGCTGAAGATAGAATCCAATAAGCGGGATCTCTTCTGCAACTCTTTTGCAATGTGCAATAATCTCACTATTTGAAGCACCTTTGAATGCAGCCAGGCTTAACAATCCGAATTGATAACCTAACTCAACCGAAAGCACAGCCTCATCCACAGCCTGATCGGTTTTACCAACAATTCCGGAAATTCGAATAAGCGGTTTATGTGCCCTGTTATGAAAATCGTCAAATTCCTGCCGAACAATTTCCAGAACTTTTCTGTAGAGATTAATCTTTGGATCTCTGATCTCAAATTGTGTTGTATGTACCCCTACAGCTATTCCACCGGCACCGGCATCCAGGTAATACCTGGCAATGGCCCGCTGGTACCGCTGATCCATTTTTCTGTTTGCATCAAGCGACAGCGGCATTGCTGGAATCACCACTCCTCTTTTCAAGGCATCGAGTACATCCCGGGAAATTTCACTTCTTTTCATGCCTAATATTTTCCATCTCTTACTTCAAAATGGGTTGGTTTATTCAGGTTTCTTTGTCCGCTCTTTATCCAGTGGGCAATCCAAAGCATCATCTGTTCAACGCTCGTTCCCGGCTTTCCAAAAAGGCTGAATGACTCCTGAGCGTTGCTCAACAATGCATTGGTCGCCTCTGTCCCGGTACACTTCACCTCCTTTCCGAACAGCTCCCCAAACTGCCTGGCCACCTCTTTTACCGAGAGAGTCTGCTCACCTGTCACATTGATCATGCGGGCCGGTGACTCACAAAATTCCAGGGACCTGATGGTCATCTGATTGACCTCTCCCTGCCAGATCACATTAAAAAATCCCATGGTGAGGTCCACTGCCTCACTGTTCCATACTTTAAGTGCAATGTCCACCAGCACCCCATACCTCAACTCAACAGCATAATTGAGTCTGATTATGGCCACTTCCGTATGATACTTTTTGCTGCCGTATTCGAACATGCGTTCCCTGCCCAGGCAGGATTGGGCGTATTCACCCACCGGGCCGGGAAGGTCTGTTTCAAGAGAACCGCCCGATTCCACCGGGACCAGTTCATAGACACAGCCTGTGGAAAATGCAACGATACGCGATTCACTGAAATGCTCAGCTACCATGGCAGGCAGAAAGGAGTTTACTGCCCAGGTCATTGACAGATTCTCTTCCGAACCAAATTTCATTCCGGCAAGAAAGATCACATTCTTTACTTTCGGAAGCGACTGTATAAATGCCTGATCCAGCATGTCTCCCCGGATAATCTCAAAACCCTCTGCCTCCAGTTCATCTTTCAGCTTTTGATCACTGAAACGCGATACCCCGATAATCCGGCGAGAACTATTAGCCTCCTCACATGCCCTTTTGATCATACGTGCCAGTCCCGGTCCTATTTTTCCGGCAATCCCCAACAGCAAAAAATCGCCATCCAGACGGACCACTGCATCAACCACCTCTTTTGACGGCTGTGAAAGAAGCTCCTCCAGCTGCGCTTCATTTTCTATAAGACCATGCATCATTGTTTAGTCGAAAATGTTTTTCTTATAATCACTGAAATAACTGAAGCAATAATCAGTATCAGGTAAAGTCCCACATCCAGCCGAACACCATGCAACTGTGAAGGAACCACATTGAACAGGGAGAGCAGGAACAGCAGCAAAGCAACGACCGATATTAAGACAACTTCCATTCCCGGTTTTCTCTTCGAAAAGACACCAATCATCACCACAGGGGCTACCATTGAGGTTCCGGCAAAACTCATCCTTGCAAGCAATACCAGTTCATCGCCTATGAGCACCGAAAATATCAGAACAATCGAAGCAAACACAAACAGAGCCACCCTGGTGATTCTGAAATTGGTCTTTTCTTCGCCGCTTAATAAGGACCGGAACTCTGATCCAAGTGCAAAAATCTGTGCATTTGACGTGGACAATACCGCAGCAAAAAGCCCCACAATAGCCAGTGCAGCAATCACATCGGGCTGGTCAAAGAGCAATGCTTTCTGTACAAATTCCTGCGTGGGCAGATCGGGATAACGGGCAGCACCATACATCCCGATTAGTGCAGTCGCCACAAAAACCAGGAAAGCCACCACGCCCACCCCGGTTGCCATCCTGTAAGTCTCCTTCATGCTTCTCATAATGGCAATGCGTGAAGAGAACTGGGGTTGGGAAACCGGCAGTAGAATAATGGCAATAAAGGATGCTATCAGAAACTGCGGTGTAAAGAGCCCTTTGGGACCGGGTGTGGAGAGCAGTGCAGCGTCTGTCTGCTTCACCTGTGCAAAGAGTGCCTCCACATTCCCGAAATGGCGAACCGAATTGTAAGCAATAATCAACAGAACAATCAGCAACAGAACTGCCTGAATGGCATCACTGAAAACAATGGCCTTTAATCCGCCAATCTCACCATAGAGCAACATGATTCCTATGATCAGTAAGGCCCATCCCCAAACCGGTAAAGCGTTTGGAAAAATGGCAGTAAAAAACATGGAGATCCCGCGGACCTGGATGGCCACATAGGGAATCAGGAATATAAAGGCCGCCATAAAGACCGCATACCCTGCCCATTTTGATTCAAAAATCTTTGTAATCAACCCAGCCATACCCTTGTATCCCAAGTCCTTTGCCTTCTTTCGCAAATGAAAGCCGAACCAAAAGATCATAAAAAACATGACCCCGTCCGATACCGGCAGGAAGATCCAGGCCCCGACGCCGTGGACCCTGAAGAAATCGGGCACACCTATAAAGATAAATGCACTAAAAAGAGCGGCCGCATAAGTAAGTATACCCAGCAAAGCCCCCACATTCGAACCTGCCAGCATAAAATCATCTATGCTCCTGCTCTGTTTCACTGCCCTGGTTGAAACAAGGACAAGAAGCAGTATAAATGCGATGCTGAGTATCCAGAACCAGCTAATCATCACGCTCTTTGTAGATTTTTGAATGCACAGCCACCCCGACAAAATTAATGACAATCAGTACGATATAGACAATGATACCCGTCCACAGTGTAAAGGGCAAGTGGAAAAGTTCTGGAGCAGATTTCCCATTGGGTATAATGACCGGGGTGAATACCAGCACCGAAATAACAAGCACTCCTGCCTGGATCAGCCACCATAAAACTTTTCTTCTGTTCATTCGTGAATTTTTAGCCTATTTAATTGACCTAATGCAACGTAGCAGAACCCCGCAGGGCCCGACGCAGTCAATAATAATTTACGGACGTGAGCTCGCAAGCTCGGTTCATATCCGCTGCGGCGGATATGAAATTTATAACAAATCAGGGTTTGTGATTAACAAACACCTCGACCGCCTCATACTCTGCCATTCCAAGCCTGTTTAATAGCTCAGCCGTAGCACGGTTTCGCTCCACCGAATACCTCCAGACCTCCATATCCTCCATTCCGGGGAATTGAACATCCTTCTGGGTGGAGTGCCTGAATATGGAGAGTCGCTTCTGGTCCAGCTCTTCCGGGCTGAGGGGAACTGCCATATCGATATCCGATATCTCCCACTCCTGCCATGCCCCTTTGTACAGCCATGTCCAGCAGCCGGCATACCAGTCATCCCCTTTCACCTGCTCCAGGCTCCTTGTCAATGCAACAAGGCAGGTTCGCCGTGTTCCGTGCGGATCGGTCAGGTCGCCTGCAGCAAACAGCTGGTCAGGTTTTACCTGGCGAAGGACCTTCACCATCTTTTGAATATCCTCCTCTTTCAGTGAAGCCTTTTTTATGGTCCCTGTTTCATAGAAGGGCATTTCAAGAAAGTGGACATTCTTCTCAGGAATTCCAAGGAACCTGCACGAGGCGAGGGCCTCACTCTTTCTGATCAGGCTCTTGATCCGTCTGACATCTTTGTGGTCAGCCTCACCCGGCTCCTTTTTATTCAACATCTCCTTCACTCCGTTCAAGTCTATATCCTGCACGTTCTGTCCCGAGGTCAGCTCCATGACAAGTTCAATGTGTTTAATCACCTCATGGTCCGGAACGGAGATATTTCCCGAAGTCTGGTAGGCAATATGTACATCGTGTCCCTGTTTAACCAGCCTGTTCAGTGTACCTCCCATGGCAATCACATCGTCGGCAGGCCTGGGGCTGAAGACAAGGATGCGTTTGGGATAGGGCAGGGAGCGTTCGGGCCTGTCGTGCTGATCCGCATCCCTCTTCCCTCCCGGCCAGCCTGTAATGCTCTTCTGAAACATTTTAAACACCCTCAGGTTGATATCATAGGCCGATCCATGATTCATGATGATGGTGCTCAGATGGTTATCGTTATAATCCTGGTTGGTTAGCTTCAAAACCGGTTTACCCAGTTTTTTACTCAACCATACCACGGCCTTTTTAATCAGCAGGTCATCCCATTTAACATCGCGTACCAGCCAGGGGGTATCTACCCTTGTGAGTTTAGACGAAGCTGCCTGATCCAGGAAGACCGACACATCCCTGTGCTCCTGGATAAATGTGGCCGGTATCAGGTCGGAAACCTCTCCTTCAACAGTCTCCTTCACAACAGCCGTCTTTTTCTCACCCCATGCCATAAAGATGATCTTCCTGGCCGACATGATGGTCTCAATTCCCATGGTAATGGCCCTGCGGGGAACATTGGCAGCAGCACCAAAGTCTCCGGCCGCATCGGCTATGGTAACTGAATCAAGCGATATTAGTCTGGTTGGAGAGTTGTTGGCTGACCCGGGTTCGTTGAAACCGATATGACCTGACCGTCCGATACCCAGCACCTGCAGGTCCAGCCCCCCGGCCTCCTTAATTTTCTGTTCATAATTCTGGCAAAAATCATAGACCTCACCCTGATCTATCTCACCATCAGGTATATTGACATTCTCAGGAGGTATATCAATATGATCAAACAGGTGATCATGCATGAAATGGACATAGCTTTGATCATTGCCTGCATTCATCGGGAAATACTCATCGAGGTTAAAGGTGATGACATGCCTGAAGCTGAGGCCCTCCTCTTTATGCATTCTCACCAGTTCGCGATATACACTGACCGGGCTGGACCCGGTGGCCAGTCCGAGAACAAAGTTTTTACCAGCCTTCTCCTTCTCCCTGATCAGGCCGGCTATGATGTTTGCAATCTCGATGGATGCAGAGTTTACATCTTCACAGATATTGACCAACAGCTTTTCATGCTTGCGCTCCAGCTTCTGTTTTACATCTATTTCATCTCTCCAGTTAAGCATGGTTTATTCTTTTATAGATTTCTGTTCTATTGTTCCTGATGAATTTGCTTATAGTTATACGCTTTCCCAAAGGTATACCCCCTCTCCAGAACAAAGCTACCCTCCAGCCGGATATCTTCTGATGAGCTTCCCACACAGACTGTAAAGTCACCCGGTTCGGCAACGAAATCATACCCCCTGTTGTACAGTCCCAGTGCTTCGGGTGCTATCTCAAACTCCACCGTTTTTGATGCTCCCCTTTTTAGCTGAATTCGCTCAAAACCGCGAAGGTTCTTCTCAAAGGTGGTTACCGAGCTTACTTCATCCCGGATATAGAGCTGAACAATCTCGGCTCC
Source organism: Bacteroidota bacterium (assembly GCA_039714775.1). GTDB lineage: Bacteria > Bacteroidota > Bacteroidia > Bacteroidales. The sequence continues at coordinate 19,228 of JBDLIQ010000022.1, read as the reverse complement.
ATCTGTCCACCCTGCATTTTTGATCCTGCAGCTGATGCGGAAATGCTCCCTGCCGTCACTGTTCATTTTTTTGATCTTAAGATCCGAGTACTCAAAATGGGTGTAGGAGAGACCATGCCCAAAGGGATAGATATTTCCATCTACCCGGGCATAACCATCTCCGTCTGCACCCGGTTTGGCCGGGAATGTCTGTGGAATCTGGCCGGTCGATTTTGGAAAAGTAACCGGCAGCTTTCCGCTTGGATTGTTGTCTCCGAAAATGGTTTCTGCAATGGCCTGACCTGAATACTCTCCTGCAATCCAGGCTTCCAGTATGGCATCGATGTGGTCGTTTGCCCAGTTTAGTGTGATGGGCCGTCCGTTGATCAGCACCAGCACCACCGGCGTTCCGGTTCCATATACAGCTTCCAGCAACTCCTGCTGGTAACCGGGAAAGTCCAGGCTTACGCGGGAGCGGGACTCTCCCTGTGTTCTCAGGTCATCCCCCAGAACAACAACCGCCACATCTGCATCTTCAGCCAGTGCAACAGCCCGGTCCATCTCCTCTTTTTCATCCACTGTCATGGGGAATCTATAGAGGTCGCTCTCCGGGAAGTTCCGGTCGGAGGCTTCGCAACCCCTGCCATAGACTATTTCGGTCTCACCTCCTTCGAAATAGCTCTCCAGTCCCTCCTTAACCGTCACCGGATCCTGGTTAATGCCGGAATACTGGGTGGGATTCAAACTCTTTTTGGAATCTGCCAGGGGTCCGATAACCGCAATGCGCTCCAGGTTCCTTCTGTCCAGCGGGAGCATGTGACTGCCATTTTTCAGCAGCACCATCGCCTTTCGTGCACTCTCCAGGGCCAATGCTTTATGTGCCTCGCTTTTTACGATCTCATCAGCAGCATCCGGATCTTCCACAAAGGGTTCGTCAAACAGTCCAAGGCGGAACTTCACGCGCAGCACCTCTGCAACCCGAAGGTCAACAATATCTTCAGAAAGCATCCCCTCTGCGACTGCCTCCCTCAGCGGTATGGTGAAATCTTCCGGGGGAGTGAAAGTTGTCCGCACATTCAGTCCGGCTGTGAAAGCCTGGGTAATGCCCTCCTTGTAATTGGCGGCCACCCTGTGTTTCGTATGCAGATACTCCAGTGCATCGCTGTCAGATACCACGTATCCCTTAAATCCCCATCGCTCCCTCAGAATGGTGGTAAGAAAGTAGTCGCTGGCAATGATGGGGACCCCATCATAGTCGATATAGGAGGCCATCGCCCCCATTGCACCGGCCTCCTGTATGCCCACCCGCCAGGGTTCGAGCACCAGCTGGTACATATCACGCAGAGGGATCTGCGGATCAACCCGGCTGTTTCCATCCCTGCCTCCCAGTGGGATGCTGTAGAGAACATAATGCTTGGGAGAGGAGGCTACATGATGATCCTGCAGACCGGTAATGATCTGCTTTCCCATTTGAGCCACCAGGTAGGGATCCTCACCATAGGTTTGTGCTACCCTGGCCCAAAGAGGATTGCGGGCAACACCCAGCATGGGGGCATAGATGTTGGTATATCCCAGTGCCCGGGCCTCAACCGCCATCATGGTCCCGATACGGTAGACCATCTCCCTGTCCCAGGAGCTGGCCTGTCCCACCGGTCCGCATACCATGGTTGAGCGTTCATGTTTGATTCCATACATCCCTTCATTGGTAAAATCCACCGGGATGCCCAGGCGTGTCTCTTCAATAAACCATTGCTGAACCTGGTTCATGGCCCTGGCATGATCGGACCAGGGATATGCATTGATGTTGAATTTTCCAAATTTATTGGAGTAGCCGTTGATGTGCTCATCGATGTTTGCAATCCCATCTTTCCACAATTTGTTTTTCCATTCGGGTGTTGGCAGTTCATCCATCAGGATCCGGCCATACCCGTACAGGGTGGTAAGCTGGCAGGTCTTCTCATCCATATTCATCTGCGAAAGCAGGTCCTCCACCCGCTCTTCGATGGGTGCATTGGGGTCCTCGTAAAGATCTCTCCTGTTGTTCTTATTAAAATCGATCCACCCCTTGTGGTAGATTCCCCCCTCCGTGCCGCCCGGCTGTGAGCACAGGTCAGAAAAGGTGAAGAGCAGCAGAGCCAAACCAGCCAGGAAGACCAGGCCAGTCCCACTTTTGATTTTTGACTTCTGACTTTTAACTGTTGCCATATTTGCCATATTTTTTTGCTGCATTAATAAAGGCCTCCACATTCTCCATGGAGGTATCACTCTGCAGGATGTGTGCCGGTGAGATGATGTAACCTCCCCCTTTGCCAAGGATCTCAATTTTCTCCTTTACATCTGCTTCAATCTCCTCCGGAGTTCCCATGGGCAGAAGGTACTGCTGGTCCAGTGCCCCCCAGAAGGAGAGGCGGTCCCCAAAGCGGTCTTTGAGCTCCTGCGGATCGTGTCCGGGTACACCGGGCTGAACCGGATTGAACAGATCCACCCCCACCTCAATAAAATCATCCAGAAGCGGTGCCACGGCCCCGTCACAATGCTGGGCAATGATGATGTCGGGGTTGACAGCTTTAATGCCTGCGATCAGCTCGGCCATGGCCGGTTTGTAAAAGGTGCGGAAGGTCTCCTCGCTCATCAGCAAATTGTTCTGCGCACCGTAATCATCACCAAACCAGATGGCATCCACACCGCGCCTGGCCAGTTCGGTAGCCACGCCCAGACTGAACTCTTTGGATTTTTTGATCAATACCGGCAGGTAGTCAGCCTCCATCATCATATCGATCATCAGCTTCTCCATCCCCACCAGCTGGCGCACCATGGCGAAAAGGGTTACCTCCACGTCACCAACGATAAAATACGCCTCCTTATACTCGGCAATATCCTCTTCAGCCTGTAAATAGCGTGAAGGATCATGTGGATCGGGAAACTGGTAAGCCTCTGCCTCCTCCACACTCTCTATCTCCTTCAGAGGCGCATCAACCACATCCATATAGACCGGTCCCTGCCGCATTTTCATCCCGAATTCATTGACAAATGCCCCCTCTGCATCCTTCACGATCTTAAAACCGGAAGCGGCCTCTCCCCCAACCACAACCAGGTCACTTCCCATCTTTGTGCGGATTGAGTTGGCACCGATCCTGAATGTTAAATCTTCGTAATAGGACCTGTTCAGTTTATACGGTATTCCGTACTTACTACTGAAAGCCTCAATTAGTGGCTCCGACAGATCAAACTGTATGGGGACCCTGTCCGGAAGTTCTTCTCTCCTGATGGCTTTAAATACGCGTTCTCTTGATGTCATTTTTATAACTTAAGTTTTGTTCCTATACCCATTTGTCAGGCATTAATCTGTTGCCCGTTAAAAGCAAAGCTTAACAGAAGAAAGATGGCTGCTGATGCTATCCTTGTTTCTTTGAAATAAACCATAGGCCTAGAACCGTTAAGGAACCATTGATTAGCAGGATCTCAAAGCCGAACTTAAAGCCGAACAGTCGTTCAGAAAAGAAGTAGAGCAGTACGGAGATTACCGGTGCCAGCACAGCAACAACCGGTACAAACCTGTCCCTCACAGCCCTTTTGGAGAACATTCCAAAGGCAAAGAGGCCCAGAAGGGGTCCGTAGGTATAGCCTGCCACCCTGATAAAAGAGTTGATCAGGCTGTCGTTGTTCAGGGAATGAAATACCACAATGACCAGGAATACAAGCAGTGCAAATCCAAGATGAACCAGGGTTCTTATCCTTTTGGATATGGGTTTTCCATCCCTGCCCATCTCCATCAGATCGACGCAAAAAGAGGTGGTCAAACCTGCCAGGGCCGAATCGGCACTTGAGTAGGCAGCTGCTGCAATTCCGATCAGGAATACCACACCGGTAAAGGTCCCCAGGTGTTTCAGGGCCAGCAGTGGATAGAGCTCATCGGTCTGTTTCGGAACCTCGATCCCCTGTTGCCCTGCATACATATAGAGCAAGAGGCCCAGGCCGAGGAATATGGCGTTGACAATCAGCAATGAACTGCCAAAGGAGAACATATTTCTTTTGGCCTCCCTGATGGTGGGACAGGTCAGGTGCTTCTGCATGATGCTCTGATCAAGACCGTTTGTAATGATAACAAGAAACACTCCGGTGAAGAACAACTTCAAAAAGTGCCTCTCACTGGCCCAGTCCCATACGAAAATTTTTGATTTGGGATCTTCGGCCATCTGCCCGATCATCTGCCCGAATGAGAGATCCATCCTGTTTGCGATCACAACAATTGTGGATACAGCAGCTATAATCAGGAAAGCCGTTTGAAGCGTATCGGTAATCACGATGGTCTTTATTCCGGCACGATAGGTATAGAGCCAGATAAGCAGCAGGGTGACAAATACAGAGACCTCAAAGGGAATCCCAAAAGCATCGAAAAAGGCGAGTTGAAGGACCGTAGTCATCAAAAAGAGCTTGAAGGCTGCAGTCATTGTCTGGGATACCAGGAAAAAGATGGCCCCTGTTTTATGGGATCGCCAGCCAAAGCGCTGACTAAGATAGGCGTATATGGAGACCAGTTTTAGCCTGTAATAGAGGGGCAACAGAACCAGGGCAATAACAAATACCCCGACCGTATATCCCATCACGATCTGGAAATAGGAAAACTGTGAACTGCCCACTTCGCCCGGCACAGAGATGAAGGTGAGTCCGGAGAGGGCCACCCCGATCATTCCAAAAGCAACAAGAATCCAGTTGGAGCCTTTATCAGCAGTAAAAAAGGTCTCTGCACTGGCATTTCGGGAGGTAATCATTGAGATCAGCCAGAGCAGAACAAAGTAACTCAGTACAATCAGTATGGCTAAATTGGGCGACATCTACCTCTGCAAGTTACGGATTAAGGATTGGGTGAAACAACTACCGCTTCAATATTCAGGAAATCAGCAACCTGTTTTAATGTATCCGCTTTGTGACCGATACCCAGTGCAAAATGGTGGGTCGGACCTTCGGCAAACCAGCGCTTCAGGAATGTCTTGATATCGGGCTTAAAGAAGCCCCTGGTATTGGTGTTTCCGATAGGTGTGACCGGCCCCTCGACCGATTGACCTTCGGCAATTACAAACTTAAACTGGCCATCGGCTTTGGTGGTAATCCCCAGCATGGTAATGGGGCCCTCTTTAATCTTAAATTCAACACTGGCTCCATTTCCGGGTTTACCGTGATATTTAAGAAGGCTTCTAATCTGTGGTTTACCCTCAGCAATGTTGATGTGATGGGGGCCGTCGTGCCCCACAATGACAAAACCTTCATTAAAATCAACCGGATGAAATTCAGCAAAACTACCTCCCATCTCCAGCCGGTCCATGATCATCATGGCAATGTTTGTCTTCAGGTCAGACTCCCCGCACATGGGGAACCCGGCAGCGGTCAGAAGGGAGTTGCCAACAATCAGGTTGGTCACCAGCCTTCTCATATCACTGCCCTCTTTTGCCTCATAATAGTAGGCAAGCCCGTCCAGATTCTTCTCTGCAATAAATTTCTTAAGGGCAATACCGGCTCTGGCAGCTTCGTAAAGATCCTGCTCTGTCAGTTTTACAGTAACAGGATCTGCTTTCGGTTCAGGCGCATCGAAGAACTCCAATATCTCTTTTGAGTACGCCTCTATCTCCTCCTCAGATACATTCTTATAGTGTGCCATGATATCGTCCGGCTCAGTCTGCACAATATGGCAGCCAAAAGCAGATGTAAACATGGTTGGATCGGAGTGCATGTCCAGCATGGCCTCCAGTGGATGACCAAAATGGCCAATGCGCGAAATCCTCAGATCATGAAGCACCTTGGCAATCTGGCAATAGGTCTCAATCTCTGAATCGGCCTCCGGATCATCATGCAGGGTTCCGATGACCTGTGGGGGGATCTGCTTGCCCATACGCAGGGCAACAGATGCAAATTCGGGCATTGCACAAATATCGTCATTGTACAACTGCATGAAGGTAGTGGCATTTTCATAATCCAGGGCTCTGTCTGGTTGCAGGGCAACCATCACCATGGGAACATCCACCTCCTTGAAAATAATACCAATGGAGCTGGATGTGGCATAGGTAAGCATGTCGATAAAAAGCAGGTCCAGGTTGGCAGCTTTTATCTCCGGCATCGCTTTGTAAGCGCTTTCAGCATCATCCCCTATGCCGAAGTTGATCACTTCAACCCCGCAGGCTGCGACCCTTTGCTCAAGGATATTCATCTTCTCCATTAGCTTATCAAGCAGACCTTCAAACTGGCCCCAATAGGTGTGGTGCCCCACTCCGTAGATCCCCACCCTGGCCGTTAATGGCTTCAATCTCTCTATCTTATTCTCCTTTGAGAGTACCTGCTTTTTAGTTTCCAGTGTCATAACAACAAATATATAACTTAACGCACTAAGCTCCAAACGTTAGGCTTGTTTTGTTCAAATCAAGCCCACTATTCAGGTTTTATTTCATGGTAATCATGCATCTCCTCAGCCTCCTGCAAATAGTCTCTCCTTGATCTTATTTCAAATTCCTCAAGGATATCTTCCACTCTCAGATCAGCTGAAAGGCTTTCAATTATTGATATCTCTTCATTGTGCAGCGTGGTGATGCACACATCACGCCCATACCTGGTTTCGATCTTCTTAAAATGGATATGATAGGGCCAGCTTGGAATGACAACTTTCGCCAGGTTGACAGGAGCACAGATCCAGTTGGGTTCCCATCTGCCGGTTGATGCCATATCGGCTCCTGTCACATCAATGATCCGGGAAGAATCCTTGCGGGTACTGCTTACCAGGTAGTAGTTAAAGAGCCTTGCAAAGGAGTTCAGTTTCTCACCTCCGGAGAAGGCCGATGGCCAGAAAACAATCTCCGCCCCGGCCCTTTGCAGTCTGCTCCAGCCATCGATCCATTCGCTGTCAAAACAGATCTGTATCCCTATTTTCCCAAAATCTGTTTCGAAGACGGGTGGTTCAGCAGCTCCCGGAGAGATACCCCTCTCCATCTCCCCTGTTGTGGGAAACATCTTTCTGTACTGACCGGCCGGATCTCCCTTCCGGTTCAGTAAAACAGCTGCATTGTAATATGTGCCATCCTCTTCTGTGTATGTGGGACAGATGATATAACAGGAGTGCTTTTGTGCAAAATCGGAAAACGGCGCAATCACAGGACCAACAGGTTTTTCGGCCGACTCTTTCAGGGGCGGGCGTTTGCCAATATTTGAAAAGGCAAAAAGTTCCGGCAGACAGATGATATCCGGTTTAAGAGGAACGATTTCATCCATGATTCCAAGCAACCTTGAGACCATCTCCCCGGAATCCTTTGCTCCGATCTCATGTTGTGAAATGGTCGCTATCCACACCTCCCGTGGAGTGTGTCCGGATTGCAGGTTCTCTTCGGCAGGAGCAACACCCTTAGCAGCTATTCCGGTGGCTGTCACACCACCGATGCCAAGTGCCGATTTTCTTATAAAGTTCCTGCGCGATTCCATCTTAAATATTGATAATTCCAATGACTCCAAGCATGGCCATATAGAGGGTGAAAAGTACAATGATCCCAAATAGAATATTCTTAGAGAGGGTTGCAGAGTAATTTCCCATATCCTTCTTCCGGTTTATTAAGATCCACATCAGGATCAGGATCAGGGGTGTGGCTATGATTCCGATGGCCTGTGAGGCGATCATTACCACCACCGGTCTGCCTCCGAAGACAGGAACAAACAGTCCCATCAGTGCATAAAATCCAACAATCGAACGGTTCCTGGTGGTGGTCATATCAAGCGGTTTATTCTGATAATCAGCCAACAGAAGCGGAACCAGCATATAGTGGGGAAAGAGCGATGAGACACCGGCAGCGACAATTCCGGCCACAAAGATCGAAACAGCAAACCGGCCGGCGATGGGCTCCAGCAGTTTTACCATATCAATGGCATTCTCCACCTTCAGCCCTTTGGGATGCATGGTTCCGGCAGCAGCAGCAATGATGGCAATGCTTAACAAAAACATGATTCCGGCGGAAACCAGCGCATCGCGTTTCTCCATTTTCAGATGGGTGATCTTCCACTGTTTCTCTTTCACTGTGATGGAACGTACCACATAGAGCACACCCCCCATGGTGGTCCCGATCATTCCCGCTACAATCAAACCGGCTCCGGTTTCGTCGGGGATATTGGGAACTAGGCCCCTGATCACTTCCGCCGGATCGGATATGACCATGAAAGAGGTAAGTACAAAACTGAGCCCCATCAGGGTGACAAATACCACAAGGATCTTCTCAATCATCGAGTACTTTCCGTTAAACAGCAGCAACATCATAAAACCTGCAAGCAGAGCTGCAACCACAATGGTGTTGAATCCATCACCCGAAGCAGTCAGAGGCTTTGACCATTCATTGATCACCTGGGTGATAATGGCCATCACACCCACACTTCCGACAATCTCCGAAAGGATGAGGGTCCACAACACCACCTGAGCCCAGATGGGACCAATATTCTCTTTGAAACTTTGCAGGGCCGATTTTCCTGTCACAATGGTATATTGCCCGAAAGTGATGATGAGAAAGTAGGTGAAGATGCAGGAGATCAAAACGGCCCAGCTAAGGCTCATGCCGTAATTTGCCCCGGCCGATGCCATGGAGGTTACGCTGCCAGTTCCGATGTTATAACCGACCAAAAAAAGACCCGGTCCGACTGCGGAGAGGAAGAGGATGATTTTCTTAAATATGCTCATTTTATCATCTCATATTAATAGACAGACCCAACCTCCTTTGCTGTGGAGAGATCATCATTGATAACTACCAGCGCAATCCAGGGCTTACCAGGCGAATCAACCCGTACTTTCCATCTTACCTTTTTCAGTTTTTCCTTTTTGAACTGAATACTCTTTACAGGACTGTCAATCTGAAGGTTAAACCCACGTAATTCTACTTTCGCCTCGCCTGAACCTTTACATAAGAGGGTGAATTCAATCTCACCATCCTTCAGAAACCGCTCAAAAACGGTATAGGTTACCAAGGTATTAAAATCAATCGACGTTTCACTACCGGGAAGAAAAGTCATGTTCATGCTTCTTTGACCACACTCAATTTGATATCTGCCCGACGGAATTTCCATTTGAGATTCATCCTGACTGCCACCTCCTGTAAGCCACTCCTCTCCTGTATCTTTTTCTGTGAATTTTACTAATGAATCGCCTGAGCAACCACGGACAAGTACCCGGGCAGCACCATTCAGGTCAGCCGTCAGCATCAGCCACCTGGTAGCGGTATGGGTCCATATCTCTTTGTAATTATAGACAGTTGATGCAGGCCAGTTGGGGAGGTCACTGTTTCCGTTGGTCTGGATACCACAGGCAATTGAACCAACAATGGGTCCTGATGAGACAAAATAGAGCGGCGGAAAATCATACCCCTCCCCATACATTGTACTCTGGACAAATGGATTTCGGCCCACCATCCACTGCAACTGTTTTTCAGCCAGGTTAATTCCTTCCAGATCATTGCGCAGATGGGAAGCAACCGCCAGTCCCTTGGCTTGAGCCAGCTGTATTCCGGCACTTCCCCGATGGCTGTACCAGACCGGAAAAGTTCTGAGGAAATTCCCCCCACCCAATGGCAGTCCGTTTAACACCTGCTGTTTGTATTGCGGCTCCTTTTTCTCGTATTTGGCGTATTTGGCAAGGGTTGATTGCTGAAAACCATACCTGCTTGGCGAATGGGTTTCATCCACATTATAGATCGATTGCGGAATCATCTGAAAGGGATTTGACAGTTCAGCCGACCTCTTTGTGTACTCGGCATACAGTGCAATTGAGGCATACCAATCCATCCATTTTTCATGATCCGGAAATAGCCTGCACATATTATCAAGAGCAACAATGGGAGCCTGATCATTGCCAATGGGATTGTACCTGAGTACCTGCTTTTTGTCTGGACTTTTATAAAAAAATCCGGTGAGTGGTGTGTCCCAATCCGGATAAGTCTGCTGTTGACTATTTACCAATACAGTTGCCCATTCAATGGCTCTGTTTTTATAAAGATCATCGCCTGTCAGTTCAAACAGATGAGTTGAAGCCAGCACTGCTGTACCGCATAATTCAACATCCAGTTTACTGATCCCTTCCCCTGCATAATGCCAGTCCTCCATGGCAGCTAACAGACAGGAGGTTGAAAGTGCAGGATCGCTATTTCTGAAAAACAGGGCCGTCCTTGAAAGGACCGAGGCTGACAGGAAGTTCTCAAGTGGCTGGTTTTTTGCTTCAAAAACTATATCATCACCGGTTCCGATAATACCATCGGTCCATTTGGAGATTCCTCCAAAATTATGGCGCCATCCTTTGCCGAACCGCGTATTAAGTATCCAGTCCACCCCCCACCTGGCCTCCTCTGCCAGTTGCCGGGAGAGGGAAGTATCGCGTGATCTCAGTTTCTCTGCCAGATCGAGCATGGCATAAACGGCATCGGCTGTATTATAAACCATTTGTGTCAGATCACCGGCATCATGCCAGCCGCCATTGACCACAATCTTCTGATTACCATGTTCCACACAAACATCGCGGTGACAATTCTCATGAATGCCGACCACCTCCTGCCCGCACCGTTCCGCACGCCAGAAATTCAGGTTTTTCCAGATGGTACCTGTCCAGATGTTATTGCCTATTTTAAAAGGAGGGGTGGTGATTTCACCTGTCCGGATCATGTATTCTCCATCCCTCCGCAATTCAGAAAAGTCCAACAGTTGAAATTCGCCAAACCGGGTAGAGGTATTCTCTACTCTTTTGGTTAAAACCGTCTCACCGGAGTGGAGATTAATGATGGAAAATTCATCCGCATCAGGCATATTCGCCAATGCACTTTTAGTCCCTCCTGTAGAGTAGCCCGTGTGGCTAAAAGCTATCTTCCGGGGTGCTACCTGCCAGCCCTCTTCATGGTCTGCTTCCACCTTTTGCAATGCCATTTTATCAAAACAGACCCGAATGCTATCTCCCAGACCAGAAAAAGTTTTACCATTGATGGTGTAAACAAAAGCCAGGCTGCTTACTTTATCTCTTGGAAGTGAAGGAATTTCCCATAACACATTGTTCCACCTGTTGGTTTCAACTTTAAAAAAGTGCCTTCCTTTTTTCTTGAATTTATTGGGCACTCTCTCCTCTCCTTCATTTTTCAGGTTCATTGAGAGATAGACAAATGCCGCATTTTTATGAGCCGCATAGACCCAGACCGAAATTCTGTTGAAGTTTGTCCAGTCCGCACCATTAATATTTCTTACCAGATAGGAGGTTGGATAGGAAGCCGAGCCATCAGCAGATACCGTTGATGTGGTCAGTTTTATTGAACTATTTCCCTCTTTTCTGAGGAGATTACTAAGTGCTGCATTTGCCTCACCACCACTCTCCCAGTTCTCGAGGGATTCACAATCATCAATGATTAAGGAGTCGAAAACCTCCTTCTTATGCCAGGCAGACTCCAGCGCATCTTCCATATCGGCCTGCATCAACTGGCTCTGTGCAGAGACAGATTGAAGGGCTAATAGTAGTACTATTGATGTATATATGACTTTTCCGCTCATCTGAGTAAAAACATCTTCCTGGTCTCCTTCACATGGTCCATCTCCAGTTGATAGAAATAGATGCCGCCGGGCAGCTCCAGTCCGGTCTGTTCTGTTCTGTTCCACAATACTTCATAAAAACCTGGCTGTAGGGTTTCATTAACAAGCATCTCTATTTGCTGTCCCAGCATGTTATAAATGGTCAGTTTTACCCTGCCGGCTTTGTTCAGATTGTAGCTGATCGTCGTTGTGGATGTAAAGGGGTTGGGATAATTCTGACCCAGTTCAAACTCCTTAGCAAGAGCTCCCGGGCCGATAATCCCGGTGTTGGAATCACATCCATTGGTCTCCCAGTCCTCCAACTCTCCGCCTGAAAACCAGTTGAGATCACCCACCGGAAAACCACACTCAGCACCGGTCAGCAGTGTAGCATTGGTGTAGGAAAAATCCTCATCAATGGGCCAGGTAACCGAGAAACGGTTACCATCCGGATCCGGTCCCCAATAGGTTCTGGACTCATAATTCCGCTCCTTGTTCATCCACGCGACAAGATCAGCTGTTCCCTCAACATTTAGAAATCCCGGATCCATATTCCTGGTATTGAATTCATTCAGACCGGGCCAATCTACATCATTATCAAACATCGCCTGGGTTCTCGAATTCATAAAGGGTTCATAAGATATAACATTATCAGCAGACACCTTGTCGGCCGAGTAAGAGTCCCAGTAATCCGTTATCTCCTGAGTATAGAACCAACAGTTATTGTGAACATCTACCTTCCGGTCTGCTTCGGGGAAATCATGTTCGGCTAAAAGTGTATCTGTATTTACGATACCAAACAACAGTCCGTCAAAATCCTGTCCCGGCAGATCAACAGGTGCTTCCCCAAAGCAATGGGAATTATAAAAAATATTGTTGGATATTTTTGCGTCGGTTGCCCATTGCCACTGGATAGGCCACTTCAGGTTATTCACCAGTGTATTGTGCTCAAACTGAACATAATTGAAGATATTTTTCCGTCCATCCAGAAAGAAACAGTGGCTGTTATACCATGTGTTGTTTGTCATGATCACAGTATCTACAGGGTTATCCCGGAATGAGAGAAAGCGCGAATTCCACTTGCTGACAGGATTGGAAAAATTTTTGATTATACAGTTTTTTACCGTTACACTTACATTATCGGACATCACCATCACACCAACCCATTCACTCCATTCGAAATAGCAGCCGTCAAACAGGTATTGCCCGTCATTTTTCAGTATTTCAATATGAACATTCACATCAAGTTGACCGTTGGGGTGGGCACCGAGAAAATAGATGTTGGTGAATTGCGCGTCTTCGTAGAGTATAAAGTAGCGTAACAGACGGTCACCATCCACAAGGTCTGCCATCACTACAACCGGAGGAGGGTGCAGATCATCCGGCTTATCAGCGATAAGACGTAATGGGAAATCGACCTCGATAGCTCCGCTTAACATATAGTATTGTCCACCTTCCAATTTGTAATAACCGTGACCAGGATTAGCGGCAATATACTTATTCATCGCACCATAATAGTCACCGTCAATCTCATAAGGCACCATCACCGTATCGGTCTGTGCGAAAATGAGAGAACCAAACAACAGCGAAAACAGGCTGGTGCTGACGAAACGAAGTAGCAGTGTTTTCAAAAACATATTGTTTTAAATATTAGAATTTATATCTAAGTCCCATATCAACTGTTAATCCATAATACTGCACGCTGAGGGGATAGCCACCCCGGCCCTTGATCTGGTCCCTCTCTGCAGCACCGGTAATGTTGTTCAAATTTGCAAAAACCTGAAGACCGTCGACCGGCAGCTCCTGCTTCAGAGAAATATCCCAGCGAAGAGATGCCTCTGATGAAGCCTGAAATGCAGTATAATAACTGGCCGCTCTGAAAATATCATTTGTATAGAGCATGGAGAGTCTGACAGAGAAATCCTTGTAATCGTATCCCAGTGTAACATTCATAATGTCATTGGGCTGCAAGAAGAGGCGGTTTGTGTAGACCGTATCGGTATACTCTGTGACAACTGTGGGCGGAAATCCAGGAATCGTCGTAGTCTTTTTTGTTGTGAGCGGATATTTAGCCTCAGAAAAAGTATGGGTGTAATTGATGTTAAAAACCAGTCCCTTTAATGCGCCCGGCAAATACCAAAAATTGGTCTGCCACTCGGCCTCTATTCCCCACAGATCGACCTGGTTGTCATTGTTGATCCATCTTTCCAGTGGTTTACCCCAGGTGTATTCCGGCAGTCCGGTGGATGTATAATCGAAACTCCCGGTGGGCTCGGTCCGGAATATCATGTCATCAATTTTTTTCAGAAATCCGCCAAAGGAGAGCAAACCAAGGCGGTTGGTATAAAAGGAGACATAGAGATCATAATTGGTGGCCATGGATGGCTTCAAATCGGGGTTGTTCCATGAGATATAGAGATCTGTAATATTCCAGGATGGGATGATCTGGTTGAAATCGGGCCTTGTAAGGGTTCTGGTGTATGCAAGCCTGAAATCAAGCCAATCCAGGGGTTTATACTTCAGATGAACCATAGGAAGCCAGAATCCGTTTGTCCGGGTGGTGATGGTATCAAAATGTTCATAAGCATCATAGAAATTATTGGTGGATGCATTGCCCCGAACGCCCAGGTACCTTGTTTGGTTCTGCTCATAACGTATGCCGGGAATGAATGTGATACGCTTACCGATTTTCATCTCCGACATCAGGTAAGCCGCCCGGTACTTTTCCGTGCCATCGTAATCACCCCTTTTTGAGGTTACATAATCATAATAGGAGGTATCCATTTCGTGCATCAGATCAGCAACACCATTGGCCATATCCAGATCAGGTTGATTGCTGATGGTGTAGTCACCACCGGGAAATTGCACAGGCTCATAGTCCGGATCAATAAACAATTCATATGGGAGATCGGCCGAACCCAGGTAGGTGTTGTCAAAATATTCATTTACAACGATATCATTCCAGCGGAAATCCCAGGCAAACGGAGTTCGTTCAGCTTCATTATTATACCCCTTTCCCTTCTCCTTGATCATGGCCCCTGTTTTCACCATCACATTGACCTTTTCAGTTAGGTTAAAGGTATACTGCAGGTTGATATCCGAGGCCACTTCATAAGCCTCATTGAACGAGTTGGAAAAGCGTACATCCGTTAGCAGGGCCTGCGATACATCCTCTTTTACTAAACCGGAAATATCGCCAGGATGTTGATATTTTACCACCTCGGGATTCTCAAATGCCTGTTTATCCAATCCACTAAAATCTACCAACCTGGGCATCCTGTTCTCTGAATAGGAGTAAGATATGCCGCCAGTCAGTTCAAGACCGTTGAAATTGTTCTCCAGCCGCAGTGAATTGGTCAATACGGTCATGGTATTCTGTATATGGGATAACCTGAAACTATGGGTATTTCCGGTTCCCGGAGCCAGCACCTCCGATCTGACTATAACATCTTTATCTATACTGCTCAGAAAATTACTCAGACTGATCTTCCCATTGGGCAATTTGTAATCTAAGATCAACGTTCCGCCATACCGATGAATACTCCTGCTCACATCTTTCATATTCACATTGGCAATATAAGCCTGTATGGTATCATACGGAACGTTGCGATCACCCTCCGGGTGAAGATTTTTATCATATCCAACTGTTGCTTCAAATGAACTCCGGTTGCGCTTTTCAATATCCACAAGGGCAAATATTCCCAACCTGTTATCGAAAAACCGGTTGCTCCCGCCGACCACAAATTTATAGTCACCGAATTGGTTTTTTAACCCATTGTAACTGGTCTGAGCCATCAGATTAAATTGTAGATCCTCGGGTGCCTCTTTCAGAATAAAATTGACCCTTCCACCCATCACATCCGCCTCCTTATCAGCCATCGCTGCCTTTGTCACCTCGATACCATCCAGCATATAGGGTGAAATCATGCTCAGGTTGGCACTCCTGTCATTGTCATCTGTCGATGCCATAGACACACCTCCAATCTCTACTTTGCTGTACTTGGGTGAGAGTCCGCGAATGACCACTTTTTGCCCCTCCCCTCCTACTCTTAGCAGTGAAACTCCGGGTAATCGTCCCACAGCTTCAGCCGCATTGGCATCAGGGATCTCCTGGATTCGTGCTGCTGAAACAACATTCTTTATGGAGCGGGCAGATAACTGCTGATTGATCGCCGCAATTTGTCCTTTCGCCTGGGCAGTCACCTCTACCGCACCCAGCACCATCCCGCTGAAATCAAGTGCAACATCACCATTGATCCCTTTCCCCGGAAGAACTTTGATCGTGATGCTCTTTTTTTCATAGCTGATGTAGGAAGCAGTGACGCGGTAATCCCCTGGCTGCAGATTAAAAAAAGCATAGTTTCCATCAGGGTCAGTGACCGTCCCAAAACTGGTTCCTTCGATCATGACATGTGCCCCTGGCAATGTCTCCCCTGTTTGTGCATCGCTGATTACACCCTTAATGGATCCGCCGGCCTGAGCCAGCAGTGTAGCATTGGCAATAATAAACAGGAGACATATCAACAATCCCGTTCTCAATTCATTCACAACAATGGTCATCATGTGTATCTGATACAATTAAAACTTCGAAATGCAAATAAGATCTCAGGATTAAAAGGAGGCTGTTGAAATAAGCTCAACAGCCTCCTTGTACCAAAAACTACTACACTACATTTATTGCTTCACAAACAATTGTGAGTTTTTGCCATGAGAAGAGGTAACATATAGTAAGTATGCTCCTTTTGAAAGCATTGAAACATCCAGGTTTGTTTTAAATTGTCCCTCTGTAGATACATCGATCAGTTTACTACCTGACAGGCTATATATCTCTACACGAGTTACCTCTTCAACAGAAGAGATAAACAATCTTTCACTAACCGGATTCGGATAGATATTGAATACTGAGACATCAATATCATGAATACCTACTAAAGTAACAGTCACTGTATTACTGGCATCGGATACATTTCCAGCTGCATCACCTGCTTTAACAGTAAACTCATAAGCAACATTAACGGACAACCCATCTACAGTCGCACTTGTTCCTGTTACAGTTGCAATTTCAACACCATCCTGATATACAAAATATTCAACTACTCCAACATTATCAGTTGATGCATCCCATGTCAATTCAACACTGGTTTCTGTAGCATTTGAATAGGCAAGGTTTGCGGGAGCTGTTGGTGCTTCTGTATCAGCCTCTATAATTACCTGCGGATAACTCCAGGTTTCGTTACTTGCAGTAGAATTATCTACCGGAGTGTAACCACCAAAGAGAATCAACTCTCCGCCGCCATCCAGTTTTGATCCGGCCATACCATACATTCTGTTAAACGTAGGAACAATGGTAGTGGTATCCTTATGAGCCCACGTATTGGCCTCACCATCGTATACGTAAGTACCTGTGAGTCCACCATAGAGTATCGCAGTTTTCTCGCCCAGATAACCCATATCACCCAATACAGTAATAGGTGGAAGATCACCGGTTGGTTCCAGCTTTGTCCAGGCCATGGAGGCAACATCAAACTCCCATAGCTGATCACTCCAACCTCCTACTTTCAGGAGTCCGCCATAAGCAAGGACTTTGCCTTCACCAAAATAGGTCATCGCCGGGTAGATAACACCATTACCTTCGCCTGCGGCAGGATGTGGCACACCGGTCGTATCAACCAGGGTCCAGCTATCTTCACTCAGGTCATAAACCCATGTATCGGGTCCGTATATTGTATTCCCCTCGTCCTGACCTCCATACATAACAGCCTTATCACCACCGGCATAAGCCATGTTACCATAAGCAGTCATGTTTGGCGAAGTTGCCGGATTCATGAGTGTCCAGGCATTATCACTATAATCATATACCCAGGTATCCATCAGTTTATGATTGGCGTCTGTACCATTGTACAGCAACACCTTATCATCACCAATATGGGACATGGAGAAGGCAAAACGCCTGCCAGGCAGATCACCGGCTGGTTCCATGTTTGTCCACTCGTCTGTCCCGGTATCATAAACCCAGGTTTCGTTGATAACTTCAATACCCCACTTGGCATCTTTACCACCAAAGGTCAATACTTTGCCATCAGTCAGATGAGCAACCCTGTTATAGGTAGTTACTCCGGGACTGGTGGTTGGTGTTTGTAGTGTCCAGTCGCCTGGAACAAGTGGTGGATCGTTATCCAGTGGCCAGTCGGCGCCGCCAAATTCATAGGTTCCGTCAGTAGCATTTGAAGCTCCTCTGCCACCAAAACTGACAATATATCCACCCCCATACATCGTTGTTTCGCACATATTGACAATTTTGTTTCCACCAGGAATAACTGACTCCACCTCTTCCGTCCAGGTATTTGCAGTCACATTATAAACCCACGAGTCATTAGGTACAGCGAAACCATCAGAGAAACCGCCGGTTAACAGCACATTGCCCTCTCCCAGATAAGCCATCCCATGACCTGTTCTTGAACCAACATTAGTTGCAGGAGCCATATCGGTCCAGTTACCGTCACTCAGATCAAAAATCCATGTGTCGGCAGCCAAATCAACACCGGCTCCATAAATCAACACCTTGTCATCCCCTGCATAAGCCATTTCTGTGTTCCTTGCCGATGGTTTGGCAGCTGGTGCAAGTAAAGTCCAGGTATCAGCAACCACATCGTATACCCATGTATCGTCCATGCTACCTAAAGCATCAAAACCACCAAACAGCAACACTTTGTCATCGCCAATGTAGGCCATCGACGGAAGATCACGCGCATATAACTCTGTGGGTACAGAAGCAGACAGGGTCCATGTATTCTCCGAGTAATCATAGATCCAGGTATCGTTAAACGGCCCATCCGTATCATTATGACCACCAAATACGATCGCCTTATCATCACCAGCATAAGCCATGGAGTGCTTATACCTGATGGCCGGAACATCTCCGGAAGGAGCCATATCCGTCCATGTATCTGTCTCAGTATCATAAACCCAGGTCAGGTTATCACCATCACCTGAATGCCCATTTACCGAGCCACTGAAGGCAAGTGCAAACCCATTACCCAGGGCAGCCATATCTCCGTATCCGCGAGCAGCTGGCTGGGTTGTGGTTGAAATTTCTGCCCAGTCATCATGAGTTACTTGTACCTCCAATGTGGTTACTGAAACTTCATTACTTGCTCCGGATTCATTTCCGGCTGCATCAACTGCCTTTACAGTAAACGCATATGTGGTTTCAGCTGTCAAACCTGTTACAGTTGCACTTGTTGCTGCAACAGTTTCAACTACAGTACCATCCTGAATAATCTGATAACCAGTCACACCAACATTATCTGTTGAAGCATCCCAGCTAAGATCTGTTGTTACATCCAGCGTATTTGATGCTACAAGGTTTGCAGGATCGGTAGGCGCTTCTGTATCATCTACAGGAGGACCCGTGTCAATGTTACTGACTACCGCATCACCAGGTTTCCCTCCCCAGAGGCCACCAACAACAATTTGTGCAGCCAGGTTATTCAGTTCAGTTGCAGCAACATCTCTAAATTCATGGTCAGCTATTAATACCCGGTTAACCAATGCTCCTCCATTAACTGTAGCTGTGTAAGTATGTGCAGCAACATCTACATCAAGGGTAACAGTGTATGTTGTACCAAGGTCAAATGCAGGTTTATCCTGTGTTGGCCAACCTGTTGTTCCTCCTTTACCGACACCAATCACACCG
>JBDLIQ010000021.1:0-42359 GCA_039714775.1 Bacteroidota bacterium | reverse complement strand
GAAAATAGTGTAGCGATGGACCATCATGTGGATAAAAGAGGTTATTACGGAGCTTTTGGCGGGGCCTTCATTCCCGAGATGCTCTATCCCAACATCCGTGAACTGGAGGAGCGGTACAGGGAGATTATCGAATCGGACCATTTCCGGGAGGAGTTTAGCGGACTGCTGAAAGATTATGCGGGACGCCCCACACCACTCTTCCGGGCCGGCAGGCTATCGGAACATTACGCCACCAACATCTACCTTAAACGGGAGGACCTGAACCATACGGGAGCCCACAAAATAAACAACACCATAGGGCAGATCCTCCTGGCGCAGCACCTGGGGAAGAGGCGGATCATTGCGGAGACAGGTGCGGGACAGCATGGTGTGGCCACAGCCACCGTATGTGCACTTACGGGGTTGCATTGCATCGTGTACATGGGAGCCCTTGATGTGGAGCGGCAGGCGCCCAATGTGAAGAAGATGAAGATGCTGGGGGCCGAAGTGGTTCCCGTGCACAGCGGCAACAAAACGCTGAAGGATGCCACCAATGAGGCGATCAGGGACTGGATCAACCATCCGGTCGATACCCACTACATCATCGGTTCGGTGGTGGGTCCCCATCCCTATCCCGATATGGTGACCCGCTTCCAGTCGGTGATATCAAAGGAGATCAGGGTCCAGCTTGCTGAGAAAACAGGCAGGGAGAGTCCCGATTATCTTGTAGCATGTGTAGGTGGCGGGAGCAATGCTGCCGGGGCCTACTACCACTACCTCGACGATCCAAAGGTGAAGCTGATCTCGGTCGAAGCAGCCGGACTGGGTCTTGATACGGGACAAACAGCGGCCACCTCACTGCTGGGTACCCCCGGGATCATCCATGGAAGCAGGACGCTGCTGATGCAGGACAATGACGGCCAGATCACTGAGCCCTACTCCATCTCGGCCGGATTGGACTATCCGGGTGTGGGGCCACTGCATGCCATGCTGGCCTCGACGGGCAGGGCAACGGTTTATGCAGTCACCGACGAGGAGGCACTGCAGGCTGCCCTGCGCTGTACCCGGAAAGAGGGAATCATCCCGGCCCTGGAGTCTGCCCACGCCCTGGCTGCCCTCGACCTTATGAAATTCCGAAAGGATGATCTGGTGGTGGTGAACCTCTCCGGAAGGGGGGATAAGGATATGGAGACCTATATTGATAGACTTGAACTGTAACGATGCAGGTTATGAACAGAATTGACAGGTTGTTTGCCGAAAAGCGTGAGGGAATCCTCTC
Organism: Bacteroidota bacterium; assembly: GCA_039714775.1. Taxonomy (GTDB): domain Bacteria; phylum Bacteroidota; class Bacteroidia; order Bacteroidales. The sequence continues at coordinate 41,101 of JBDLIQ010000021.1, read as the reverse complement.
CATTTACATGACCGCCGGCTATCCGCAGCTGAGCGATACGGTGAAGATCCTTCAGGCCCTTCAGGAGAGTGGTGCCCATATGGTGGAGATAGGGATCCCCTTCTCAGATCCGCTGGCCGACGGACCGGTGATTCAGCAGAGTAGCCAGGTGGCACTCTCCAACGGCATCTCCCTTGAACTGCTGTTTTCGCAGCTGCAGGAGATCCGCCAATCGGTCACCATTCCGCTGGTGCTTATGGGATACCTCAATCCCGTTTTGCAGTTTGGGATGGAGCAGTTTCTTAAGAGATGCAGGGAGACCGGGATCGATGGTGTGATCCTTCCCGACCTGCCACCGGATGAGTATGAGACCCAGTACAAAGCGATGTTTGACCACCACGGAGTTCATCACATACTGCTTGTTACCCCGCACACATCGGAAGAGCGGATCGGTCAGATTGCCCGCCTGTCGGGCGGATTCCTATACCTGGTGGCCGATTCCTCCACCACAGGGGCCCGCTCTTCGGTGAAGAAACACCAGCTTGACTATTTCCGGCGCATCGAAGCGATGAACCTGGAGCTGCCCACACTGGTGGGGTTCGGCATCTCCAGCCATGAAACTTTTATGGCCGCATGCAAACATGCCCGGGGTGCCATTATTGGTAGTGCATTTATTGAGATGCTCTCAGAAGAGGGTTCGATGGAGGAGAAGATCGGGCGCTTTGTCCGGGCGATCCGGACAAGAGGATAACTGTTGTAATTATGCCTCACTCCACGATAGGGGGCAGTTAGTATTTGTTATTCCGGGAGTTTTCGGATTCTGGTTAGTTCCTTCCCTATCACAGTAAAAGAACCTTTCAGTGATTCAAAATGCTCTGCCATTACTGATGAAACACGCTGAGCTTTTTCCTCATTATTAAATCCTGAAAGCCGATAAAGCACAACACCTTCGGAAATCATTCTATTCCTGAAAGTTAATGTCCCAAAGTCTTTATCACCAGTAATTAAAACCATGGATTTACTGCTTGCAAGGTTAATCACTTCTTCATCAGTAATTCCTGGACTAATCTCGGTGATGTAACTCACGTTAAAACCCTGATCTCTAAGAGATTTTACAATTGGGTAATCAACGCTTTCATCTGCAAGAAAAGTCACTGGGCTTTAGTGAATGTAATTTCATCTTTTAATGAATCAGCTGCATAAGAGAGGCATGCCAGGATAGAAAATCTATTAAGATGAGGATGTGACTCTAGAATTTGATCAATGGATTCACCTTCAGATAATTTCTCTAATATCAGTTCAACAGTAATCCTCGTGCCAGAAATAACTGGTTTCCCGTACTGAATCCGGGGGTCAAACACTATATGTTCCTGCCAATTCATTGTCTCCAACAAAGATACACGATATTGACGCGAAAGCAAAATACGTTTATGAATTGCATCATCATGCTATTGAATATGCTATTAATATGTTCGTAGCCATGAAACCTTTATGGCCGCATGCAGCCATGCCCGGGGTGCCATTATCGGCAGTGCATTTATCGAAATGCTCTCAGAGGAGGGTTCGCTGGAGGAGAAGATCGGACGGTTTGTCCGGGTAATCCTAACAGAATAATTTCCATCATCTAAAGAGAAGGATGATAAGATTAAACAGCTGACCGATCAATTATCCTGGTACCACCCCAAGTTCTGGAAACCCGGCCCGCTCGGGATTTGCATCCTATAGGTAAAGAACATGCATGGCACACAATGAAAAAGCCGGGGAGTGCCCGGCTTAATGGATTAAAATGAATAAATTAATCAATTAAGAGCTTTCGAGTCTCAATATGACCCTCTTCGAATGAGACTTGAATTAGATATATTCCAGAGTCCAAGGATTGAATCTCCAGACTGGTTTTCAATTCACAATCCACAGATTTTTTAGATATTTCTGATCCCTTCAAATCCAGAATTGTCACAGTTGAGATCGGATTCTTGGATTCAATATATAAAAGATCCTGTGCTGGGTTTGGATATACTTTTAGCTCACTTGGAGGTGACACTCCCAGTCTACTACTTGTTACTAATTCCTCACACCCAATATTAGGGTTGGTAATGACGACTTTTGAATCTTGATAGCATCGAAAATGATTTGCACAGCCAGCATCGCAAACTAATTCATCAACTGGAAAGAGGAAAACCTCTGAACCAATCCCCTCAATTATTCTGCCCGCGAAATCGAATTGATAGTTTTGGGTTTCTGTGCAATACTGAACCCTCCTTTGTATTGAATCGGAAAATACCTCAATTTTTATGGAATCCACTAGTAGGTGACAAAAGCTTATTGCCCCAAAACCACTGATAGCCTTTACGATGATGGTATCTCCAATCTCAGCGCTGAAATCATACAGTAAGTATTCCGTAGAATCATTGTAGCGGTATACCTGATCATTTTCTGAATCATACCTGAGGTACAGGTTTTCAAGCTCATGTACGACTCCAGTGGAGTAAACTCTGGTTCTATTGATGATTCTGTAATCAATACTATTTACAACAGTATCGCCAGTCACCTCAAGTCTTTCATATCCTGATGATCGTGCCCCCATACCCTCCCCATATCCATAATGCCATGTGGCACCGTCTTCAAACCATATGGATTGATCCTGGCCTGAGGCTGAGATAAGACAAAACCCTGTAAATGCCAGGATCGTAAGAATTAAACGTAGATATGAATTTGAACATCCAATCATCTTTGTAAATTTACCATTTAATCGCAAACGAATGTTTGTAGTCAGAGCGTTTAATTTGCATTGTGACAAGGTCATTACTCTCATTGGAATCCCAGGCATTATGTACTCCAAAACGGGTTCCATCTTAGAGATAGAGAGCCCGGGATTCATGTGAGTGAATGTCTGTTTTTAGGCCAGAAACGTAAGGAAAATGTCTTTTCCGCCTGATTGCCGGGTCTCGATTTGCCTGTCAAATTGTTTGATCTGCTGCTGATAGAGAAATTTCCTTATGGGTTGCGAACTCTCTGTCTCCCTTGACTCTTTCAGTGAATCAATATACTCCTGCCGGTCCTCTTTGTGAATGATAGCCGGAGTTTCTCCATGGTACATCAATATATAATTCATGATCAGTCTGGAGACCCTGCCGTTGCCATCTGCAAAAGGATGAATGGATACCAGGTCATAATGAAAATCAAATGCCAAGTTGTATATCTCTTGCACTGCATTTACCTTATCTATTTTCGTTTCAAGATCTACACACAATGCTTTTACCATGCCTTCTACCTTCTGGAAATTGGGGTAAGACGTTTGCCCGGTAAAAACAGCAACCTTCCTGAAGTCTCCCTTTGATGAATCAAAACTCCCCCCTGCGACATTGTATTCCTTTCCGGTACCGTGCATGACCCTCGCAGCTACAGTCCGGATGAATTCAGGGGTTACATTGCGTTTTACCTCCGCCTCCCTGCCCACAAACATCATGGCATTATGGTGGTCCCTTTCCATCTGCGAATGTTCAAAGGGCTTCCCCTTAGGAGTTATTCCTTCATCGAGAAGCAATTGAGATTCGGTTGTCGTTAGGCTCGAGCCCTCAATGGCAGTGGAATGATGACTAATGAACATGAAGTTATACTTTTCCCAATCAATCGCTTCATGAAGCTTTAAGGACTGAAATTCACCTCTTTTTTTTGTGAATATTTTGATTGTGGGTTCCATTTTTTCAAATGGTTTATCAGTTCTGGATAAAGTTAAGCAATTATTAAGGCACTTTAGCTCAGTTCAGGAGGTTTGTATGCAATGTCAGGGAGATTCAACAGGTCTGATCTGGCAGCTACTGCAACCAGATCAGGACCTTAGCCATTGCCCGCCAACCGGTCCAGTCGGTGGTCATAACACGCTGAGGGTCGTTGGGATTGGTCAAATCGTTCCCGGTATCCTTGTTGGACAGGTTACCTTGCATGTCCACCAGGTAACCCCCGTCAAGTCCCACCGAAAAACCGTTAAAATGGTAGAAGAGCTCCACTCCGGCGGTGCCGTTGGGGCTCACCGAACTGTACTGGTCAACCATCCCGTTCGAATAACCCAATACATACAAGAATGTGTTGATATCGACCCTGGTGTAATTAATGTCAAGGCGTCCGTAAACGGAGAGGTCCCACCGGTCGCTGCCTGTCACTGCATAGGAGCCGTATGCCCCGATCCGGTGAGAGGTGGCCTGTATATCGGTGCTGAGGCTACCTGTAAAATCGGTGTAATTTGACCTTCCCCCTGTGGTGGAGAAAGCGTAGAGGGCACCAATTCTAACCGATCTGTTCAGCTGTTTCTTTATTCCAAATGAAGCCATGGTATAAGCGGGAAAAGAGGAAATTACTCTTCCATCAACCTGGTATTCCTCCATGTGCATTTCCAGGATCATTTCCTGGATCTGTTTCAGATCATCCATCCTGTTGGCGGCCACGCCGAATCCGGCCTCCATCCCCAGTTTGCCTCCTCTCCCTGGTGCGGTCACTATATCAGGTTTGGCCTCTATCACCGGAGGGGCCTCTAAAACCGGATCCTGGCTGTAAGCAACGGTCGATAGTGCCACTCCGATCAGGAGTAATCCTTTTGACAGTATATTCATTTCACACCTCCTTCCACGGTAATGGGATACGCTCGTTCAAGTTCATCTGCCTCCACCCGGAACAGATCAGCCATGGTGTTGGTGTTGGAGCTGTAATAGAATCTAAGAGACAGGGAGTGTAGACCCGAATCGACCGGGACTGATCGATGAATCCAGAATGTATCGGTTAAACCGAACGGACCCTCAATGGTGTCGGGATCGTAATTCAGGAGCAGCTCATAGACGCGGGTCTCTTCCAGGATGCTCTCCACATAGTAGAGTTCTCCGTTATCAATCTCAAAATCATAGATGACCTGCAGGCTATCCGAAAGAACCGGATCCACCAGGGTGTCCATGTTTGTAGTTACAGAAACAGTTGCTTTCTCACCGGGAACCGGGTCCACGGTATAAATCCCCGAATCTGCATAGATGCATGCACCCATGCCGATTGCAAGGGAGAGTATAATGATGGTAATGTTTTGGTGCTTCATAAGAGGCCCAAAAGTAGTAAAAATAGTTAATTGTTGGAGATGGCATCATCGAGGACCCATTGCAGTACCTCTTCCATCTTCAGGCCTGCGCTTTCGACCTGCCTGGGGATGATGCTCTCGCCGGACATTCCCGGGATAGAGTTCAACTCAAGAAAATATACCTGATTGCCCTTGATGATGAAGTCGACCCTGATCAGTCCCGACGAGTCGGTCAGGTCGTAAATCTGGCTTGCAAACTCCTGGCATTTTCGTGTCAGGCTTTCATCGATGGGGGCAGGGGTGATCTCTTCGGCCTTCCCTTTTGTGTATTTGGCTTCGAAATCGAAGAACTCATTCTTGGTAATGATCTCGGTAACAGGAAAAATAAGAAACTTTCCATCCTTTTTCAGCAGTCCGCACGTCACCTCCCTTCCCTTGATAAAACGCTCAACAATGGCTTCCCTGTCCTCCCTCAATGCTGCAGTCAGTGCAGGTTTCAGCTCTTCTGGTTTTGCAACTTTCGCAATCCCGAAACTGGAACCGCCGCTGTTTGGTTTAACAAAACAGGGGAACCCCACATGCTCTGCAATGGCCTCCAGGTCAGCTTCCTGGCTCTTCCTGACAAGGCTCGCTTCAGGTGTGAGTACTCCGTGTTGCTTAAGAAAAATTTTACAGGTGTATTTGTTAAATGTCAGGGCAGCCGAGAGGTGGTTGGAGCCGCTGTATGTGATCCCCATCATGTCAAAATAACCCTGAAGTTTACCATCTTCACCCGGTGTGCCATGGATCATGTTCCATGCGAAATCAAAACTGACCTGACCCCTCTTGCTCTTGAACCCAAAGAGATTCTTGTCCATCACAATCTCCTGGCCGTCATTGATTATTTTCCACTCGGGGCCGGAGACTACAATTGTATAGCAGGTGTGTCCGGCACGCTCAAGCCATCGGCTCACCTGCTTTGCACTTTTCACCGAGATCACCGACTCTGATGAATCTCCTCCTGTAAATATGGCTATGTTCATGACTTCCTCTGGTCGTTACGTGTCAGTTCAAAATTACAATCTTTTGTACGTTAATAAGACAGGTTAGGGTGGCCATTTTTGACGAATGCCGCCATATATCCACGAATGTCTCTAATTATTAGATCATTCCCGGATCATCGCCCCTCCGGCCACGGAGGTATGTGTGCCATTTCTGGAGCACGGTTTCAAATCCGGGAGGTGGATCTGTCTCGAACAGCACCTCCTTTCCCGTGGAGGGATGGACAAAACCGAGGGTTTTTGCATGGAGGGCCTGACCTGGAAGCAGATCGAAACAGTTTTGTACAAACTGTTTATACCGTGTGAATGTGGTTCCCCTCAGGACCTTGTCCCCGCCATATTCCGGGTCGTTGAAAAGGGGGTGAGACATGTATTGGAAGTGGACGCGAATCTGGTGTGTCCGGCCGGTCTCCAGCCTGCATTCAACAAGATTCACATAACCCAGCCGTTCGAGTACCCTGTAGTGCGTAACAGCTACTTTCCCCTGGTCCCCTTCCGGAAATATATGCATCTGCTTTCGGTTCTTCGGATTGCGCCCGATGTTCCCGGTGATGGTTCCCTTCTCCTCCTTCATGTCGCCCCAGACCAGCGCATGGTAGGTGCGGGTTGAAGTCTTATGGAAGAACTGGCTGGCCAGTTTGTTCAGGGCCATCTCATTCTTGGCCACCACAAGCAATCCGGAGGTGTTTTTATCGATCCTGTGCACCAGCCCGGGCCGCTCCTCGCCACTGCTGAAAAGCGGATTCTCTTTGAGGTGATACATCAGGGCATTCACCAGGGTCCCGGTGTAGTTGCCATATCCGGGATGAACCACCATGCCAGGTTGCTTATTGACAACAATCAGATCATTGTCCTCATAAACAATGTCAAGCGGGATATCCTCAGGGATCATCTCTATTTTTCTGGGTGGATGGGGGAGGACAATGCTGATGGTATCTCCGGGTTTCACCCTGTAATTGGGTTTTACAGCAGATTGATTGGCCAGGATATTCCCTGCGTTGGCGGCTGACTGGATCCGGCTTCTGGAGGTTCCTTCAAGTTTATTAAAGAGGAACTTATCGATTCGCAGCGGAGTTTGTCCCGGATCAGCTGTGAAACGGAAGTGTTCAAAAAGTTCAGTGTTATCGGCCGGTTCCGTTGTCATCTGCTATCGGTTAATCAGAAGTTTTCCATGACCGGTACCCTGGTCTGTCCTCATTCTCAGAAAGTAGATTCCTTCCGGATACCCGGATACATCCATCGATCCGCCGCGGAGGAGACACTGTTCCACCAGTCTGCCCGATACATCATACAATTCAACCATTGCCTCATCGGTCTCTCTGCTCCCGGGAATGGTGATCTGCACCCTGTCCGATGCCGGGTTGGGATAGCAAAGCAACGAGGAGACCTGGTTTGCCCGGGAGGGCACGCCCATAGTCTCATCATAAAGAAACGGTCTGAGCAGGATGACCCCGGGTGCGCCGGACACCTCCCATGTCCCCTGGTAATTGTAGTACATCACATGGGGTTCGGGTATGTTATTCATATCCATCCCCACATTCAGCATAAACTCGTTGTATTGTTTCCAACCCACGTAAAAGGTTCCATCCACCTGGACCGGCTCCGGGAAATGGTACCTGATAAACCCCGGGAACCGGGTTGTATATCCCGGTGTGTGGTCATTCTCATCATCAAACAGGGCAATTCCGGGGAGGCCGTCATTGTCACCCCAAACCATCAGTCTGAAATAGTAACCCAGGTTCACCGAATCGAGCAGCTGGTTGAACTGAATGTCCACACCCCCTATTTCATCGGGTTGGTAAGCAAAGTACTTAACAGCCACATTTCCATTACCGGTTCCCTGTCCCCGCAATCCGTACCCGGCTTCAGGTGTGCCGTCATCATAAGCGTAGAAGTCTGTGAACAGCTGATCATAAACAACCGTATCATTTATCTTGGGATCAAATTCATCGGTTCGAAGGGATGCTTTAAACCGAACCAGGGCAGAATCACCACGCTGATGGTTGATGGGATAGAAGTAGTCGAATTCAACAACAGTATCTTTTAGCGCAGGAAGGTCCTGGGCAGTGGGTGCTCCGGGCTCATAGGTCTCACCGTACAGTGGTTCTTCGATAACCAGTGACCTGGTTACATTCCGCGTAATGGTGTCATTGTTGCGGTACCTGACTGGAACTTTGAGATCAAAAACGGTGTTGGATGCCGCTTCAAAATGGGACCAGGGTATCGAGGTAAGCTCCTTAAGAGGCGATTTAAGGGGTGTGCTAAAGGCCACGTCACGCAGAACCGTATCAGCCGCAAAGCGCTGAAGGTCAAGTCGTACGTAGTCCACATTCCAGTGGTCCACATTGCCCATCTTGTCGGGATAGTCATTGTTTCGGGGAAGACTTGCCCTGTTCCTGAACCTGAACCTGAATCCATCGGTAAGAAAACGCGCCTCCTTAACGGGGATCATCACATGCCGGAAAGGGTGTAGTGGCGTGCCGGGGATTGCCCAGACGTTGATCCATAGTGTGTCGGACGGACTGAAAAAGTCCACCAGCAAGGAGTCCTGCTCTTCAGGAGTATCTCCAAGTCCACCAGGCTGATAGAGGAAACTGAAATAGATGCTGTCCCCGGCCGTGTATGAGAGTTGAATGGGATTGCTGGTCAGGTGATCCGCAACGAAACTGACCGGGTCCCGCGTGGCCCGGGGATAGATGCTTCCGTCAAAATCCAGTGCATCGAGGGTGGCGACACCGTTGCTGACCGGGTCGATGCAGTAATTGTTATTGATAAAGGCCCGGGCATCGCTCCAGAGCTCCTGGTCGGGTTCCACGAATGTTGTTGAAAAGTCATCAAAAACAGGAAGTTCAAGGGTATCAGCCACAGCCGATTTCTTGATGGGTCTGACTGCACTGTAGTACGCCCTGGCCTTTGTATTTCCCGCCAGCGGAGTAATCACCTCCTGGGCAGATAGTCCTGACCATGTGACCAGGAATAATAGCGTTCCCGATAGAAGCTTCGAAGATCTATTCATAAAGGAGGGTGTCTGTTCCCGGCAGCAGGGTTGAATCGATCGTAAGCCAGATATCCAATTCCATTCCTTTATTGATTCGTTTGAATTCATCCTGTTCGGGATACTGTCTCCATACAAAACTCATGGCGCTGTCCTCTTCATTGGTCATCGATTCATCATAGGTTATTGCCCCCACATTGAGGCGATAGTCAGCAATGGTTTTCCTGGCACTCTCCAGGCCCAACCCTATCAGGTCAGGTAATTTCGTGGTCTCTCTGCTCACCATGCCAAGTACCAGGTCAATCACCTCTCCCTTCCTGATTTCGCTTCCTTCAGTAATAACGGAGTCACTGTGCATTTGTTGTAGTACATTGTCAACGGCGAAATCAGGTCTGTAGGAGATCTGCCCCAGGATCAACCCTCCATTCTGTAATGCAAGCCTTGCCTGCCGTATTGAGAGCCCCACCAGCTGTGGCATTGCAACCATCTCGGGATTGATGGCATTCATGGTCAGGAATATCTTCCTGTTCTCCTTCACCCTGGAACTGGCTTTTGGGTTTTGCTTGATCACGGTGCCCCTGGGCATCTCTGATGAAAAGACAGAATCAACAATCTCGAAACGCAGGTTCCGGGAGGAGGTTACATCATCTACTTCATCAACTGTGAGTCCGGCCAGGTCGGGTACCAGAATGGCCTGTCCATGGTGGGTGTAGATCCTGAGACCTGTGAGTGTGATAAGCAGCAGGATCAGGGCCAGAGCAAAGGCCAACCCCAGGTGCCGTAAGAACTGTTTGCTGATGAGGAATCTAAAAAAATTCATAACCGGTGATTTCGGTCAAAAGTACCTTTAGATTTACATATTATCAAAAAGTCCGGACAAAAAAATAACTAACCGGGGACCGGTTAGTTATTAAAGAGACTGGGTTGAACCAGTTATGCTTTGTGCCTGGGTTCGTCGGAAACCGTCAGTTTCTTGCGTCCTTTTTTTCTCCTGCCCCCGATAATACTGCGGCCACTGGCTGAAGACATCCGCTCCCTGAATCCGTGCTTGTTCTTTCTTTTCCTGTTGGATGGCTGAAATGTTCTCTTCATGACAAACTATTTTGAGGGTGCAAAAGTAGTTAAAATTTTAGATAAACAATCTTTTTTGTGGAAAAAAATGGTTCCGGGAACCATTCGGAAATGGGATAAATTTTAATCCTCGCTTTAAACGAACCGAGTTCAGATTCCAGGTCACCTCCTTTTAGTGCAATCAATCCGCCCGGTTGTTTCCCGGGAGTGCTCCTGATCACTTTTCTGGTCAGGCTGTAAAGCTTTGGCAGGGCAGTCACAGCCCTGGCTACCACAAAGTCTGCCCTGATATCTATCTTCTCAACCCGTTCATGGATTGTCTTTACATTCTTCAGATTCAATGCCGTGCAGACCTCATCGACCAGGCGGATCTTTTTACCGATGGAATCCACCAGGATAAATCTGGCCTCCGGAAACAAAATGGCAAGGGGAATCCCGGGAAATCCTCCGCCGGTTCCGGCATCAACGATGGTCTGCCTCTTTCCGAACGAAAATTGTTTTGCAATGGCCAGGGAGTGAAGGATGTGCCGCTCTTCGAGGTGGTCCACATCCTTTCGGGAGATCACATTTACCTGTTGATTCAGGAGGGGGATCACCTCCAGGAGTTTCTCAAATTGCGTTGACTGAAGCGGCTCAAGTGCCGGGAAGTATTTCTGAATCAGCTCCATCCATCATGGCTTCTCTGGCGACCGGTTGAGGATATTCAGGAGAAGTTCCCTTGCCCTGAAAAGCTGTGCCTTCACTGTGCCAATGGGAATATCCAGCTCTTCAGCGATCTCGTCGTATGAATACTCCTTGAAATAGCGCAGTTCGACCAGGGTCCGGTACCTGGGTTTTAGCCGGGAGACCACTTCCCGCATATGCTTGATCTTCTGCTGGTTGATCATATTGGATTCGGGATCGGGGGTATCAGACTGGATCATGGAGGAGGGTGCCAGGGAATCCTCCCCATCGATGGTCTGGTCCAGCGAAACATGGCTGGCCCGCTTCTTTCTGATGAAATCGATACAGTTGTTGGTGGCTATTTTAAAGAGCCATGTCGAGAAGGCGAAATTCGGCGTGTACTGATCAATGTTTTTGAAGGCTTTCCCGAAGGCCTCAATGGTAAGGTCTTCTGCATCGACCGGGCTGTTCACCATCTTAAGCAGCATGAAATATATGGCATCGCGATAGCGGCCAAGGAGCTCTGCATAGGCAGGCTGATCCCCTTTTCTGGCTTTTTCAACCAGTTCCATATCCTGCCGGGCTTTAAGGGAAAGATTGGAATTTACCTCCATGACTGATGCTTTGTTGTAAAAATGTTGGTGAACCAGATCAAACCCAGCAAGAGTGGAAGAACCGGATCAAACAGAAACGAAGGTAGCAATAATTGCTTTTCGTTCAAACGCCGCATCCCCAAATTAAAAACGGTTGTCCTGATCACCTGGAAAATCCCGAACAGAATCAGAACGACCCATCTCCAGACCGGATTGAAGCAGAGGGTGATAAAGGTGGCGTAGAGCAGCAGCCGGCTGGCCATCTCTGTACCGATTCTTAACCTTGACCAGCTGTTGTAATAGCTTCCGGCTGTGAGGTGTCTCTGTTTTTGCCGGATCCAGCTGGAGAGTGTGGTCTCCGGTGTAGATACCGTATGGCTCTCCGCTTCGATCTCGATTGCGGTATTTTTCCTGTTTGCATGCTGGTTGACGAACAGGTCATCATCCCCGGAGGCAATGTGGTAGTGGTTTGAGAATCCTCTCTTGCTGAAGAAGAGCGCTTTTTTATATCCCAGGTTCCTTCCGATACCCATGTAGGGTTTTCCTTTCAGTGCATAGGATAAGTAGTGAATGGCTGTAAAGACTGTTTCGTATCTGATCAGGGCATTCAGCATCCCTTTTCGCTTTTCGTAACGGCCATAACCAAGAACGATCTCCTTCTCTTTGTCGAGATGGGAAACCATGTTTTTGAGCCAATGGCTGCTTGCCGGGTAACAATCTGCATCGGTCAGCAGAACATGCTCATAATTGGCTGATTTCAGACCTACAGCGAGCGCCAGCTTTTTTCCGCGCCGGAATGATGCATCGGTCTGGATGGTTGTAAACCTGAGCTGTTTGTACCTGGCAGTCAACCGGACAAGCACCTCTTCGGTATGGTCCGTGGAACAATCATTTACCACCACCACCTCAAATTCGGGAAACTCCTGCGTTAAAACCGCCGGCAGAAACTGCTCAAGGTTATCTGCCTCATTCCTGGCACAGATAAGAACCGAAACCCCTTTGCCTCCGTCCTTTTTATTCGGAGGTTTGTACATGGGTAATCGCAAATACACGCTGAGATAGCGTGTGGATTGTACAATAAACGAACTAATAAACAGTGCCAGCAGGATCCATTCACCTACCCCCAAACTTCCCATCATAGTCTCCAGATCCATGCGTGCAAATTTAGCCTGAATAATTCACAAATTAGGAATTAGTCAGGTTAGCTTTTTTCAACAATTGCTTATCTTTAGCTGTTTAAATTTCCAATGGAGTTTAAGATTTTACATACAGACCCTGGAAGCCAGGCCAGGGCAGGCGTTATAAGAACTGATCATTCTGAGATCAGGACCCCTGTCTTTATGCCGGTAGGAACAGCAGGAAGTGTGAAGGGGATCCATCAGCGCGATCTGCTAAACGATGTGAATGCACCCATCATCCTGGGGAACACCTATCACCTTTTTCTAAGACCCGGACTTGAGATTATGAAGGAGGCCGGCGGACTGCACCGGTTTATGAACTGGGACCGCTCCATCCTGACCGACAGTGGTGGATACCAGGTTTTTTCCCTGGCTGCCAACCGGAAACTGAAGCCGGAGGGAGCATGGTTCAGTTCACATATTGACGGGTCCAGGCATCTTTTTACACCGGAATCGATCGTTGATATCCAGCGGATCATCGGGGCAGATATCACCATGGCTTTTGACGAGTGTACACCATGGCCCTGTGACCTGAAGTATGCCAGGGAATCGCTCGATTTGACACACCAATGGTTGAAAAGGGGGCTAAAGCAGTTTCGTGAAACGGAGCCCCTTTATGGCCATAACCAGGCTTTCTTTCCCATTGTGCAGGGCAGTGTATTTCCTGAGCTGAGAAAAGAGTCGGCACATTTTGTGGCTGAGCAGGGAGCGGTGGGAAATGCCATCGGGGGATTGTCTGTGGGGGAGCCTGCAGAGGAGATGTATGCCATGGTGGATGTGGTGAATTCCATCTTGCCGGCCGACAGGCCCAGGTACCTGATGGGTGTGGGGACCCCGGTGAATATCCTCGAGGCCATCTCCCTGGGTGTGGATATGTTCGACTGCGTGATGCCCACACGCAACGGAAGGAACGGGATGCTCTTTACTGCCCGGGGGATTATTAATATAAAGAACAGGAAATGGATCAACGACTTTACGCCCGTCGATCCTGACGGAGACAGTTTTGTGGACAGGCAATATTCCAGGGCCTATCTGCGTCATTTAATCATATCGGGTGAGATGCTGGGGGCACAGATTGCCAGCCTGCACAACCTGACTTTCTATCTCTGGTTGGTCCGGCAGGCATTTGAAGAGATCAGCAGAGGAACATACAGCACATGGAAATCAAAGATGATACCGGCATTAAGTACAAGATTATAAGGTTCTTTGGCCTTAAAATCATTGATCTTTACGTGATCCGGAAATTCCTGGGTTCATTTTTCCTTTCCATCATACTGATCCTCTCCATTGTTGTGATTTTTGACCTCTCTGAGAAGATAGACGATTTCATCGAAAGTGGTGCAGGGCTGAAAGAGATCCTGTTTGACTACTACCTGAATTTCGTTCCCTATTTTGCTGTGCTCTTCAGCTCCCTCTTCGCTTTTATAGCAGTGATCTATTTCACATCCAGGATGGCTTACAATACCGAGATCATTGCCATCCTTAACAGCGGCATGAGTTTCCGGAGGTTTCTGCGTCCCTATCTGTTTTCCGCCACACTGATTGCGGTGTTGTCTTTTATTCTGAGTGACCAGGTGATTCCCCATGCGAACCAGGTGAAACTCGATTTCGAGGAAAAATTTGTCAGAAAAAGGCCGGTCAAGTTCAAGACCAAAAACTTTCACAGGCAGATTGAGCCGGGGGTCTATGTCTATCTCCAGAACTACAGCAATGTGTCAAATGTGGGGTATAATTTCACCATCGAAAAGTTTGAAGAGGGGGTGCTGGTTTCCAAGATGTCTGCCGATCAGATCCGGTGGGATACAGCGGTAAACAAGTGGCAGGCACGAAGGTATTATATCCGTACCATTGACGGGATCAACGAGACCCTGGTATCGGGCAGACAGATTGATACCACCCTGAGTATCCACCCGGACGATTTTAAGATGCGCCTGACCATCGTGGAGACCATGAGCCTGAGGGAGCTGGATGCATTTATTAAGAAGCAGCTGATGCAGGGTGAGACCAATGTAACCTCATACCAGATCGAGCGTCAAAACCGCCTTTCGTTCCCATTCTCAACCTTTATCCTTACCCTGATCGGGGTGGCGGTCTCTTCACGGAAGATGCGGGGAGGGATCGGCCTGCAGATCGCCATCGGCGTGATGATCAGCTTTACCTTCATTCTGTTTTCCCAGTTCTCCAAACAGTTTGCCATCGGGGGAATGCTGCCGGTGATGGCTGCAGTCTGGCTCCCCAACCTCTTCTTCATGGTGATTGCACTGTTTCTGTTCCGGATGGCCCCCAAATAGGGGGGGCTCTATATTGCTTTTTGAAGTTTATGCATTGTTATCATAATAACATTATGTAGGTTTGTAACCGACTAACCAATCCAATGAATATGGCCAATACAAAAAAGGTTCAGGAACTGATAAAGCGCCGGGAGGAGGCAATCCAGGGGGGTGGCGAAAAAGCCATCCTGAAACAGGTTGCAATGGGAAAAATGACAGCCCGGGAACGTATTGTGAAATTGCTTGATGAAGATTCATTCAACGAATATGATCTTTTCGTTGAGCATGAAGCGCGTGATTTTGGCATGGATCAAAAGACGTTGCACGGAGATGGTGTGATTACCGGAACAGGGACCATTGGCGGGAGGCCTGTCTGTATTTTTGCACAGGATTTTACGGTTGCAGGGGGATCCCTTGGGAACATGCATGCCAGGAAGATTACCAAGATCATGGATCACTCACTGAAGATGCGGATGCCACTTATCGGGATCAACGATTCGGGTGGAGCCAGGATCCAGGAGGGGGTCAGCTCACTGGCCGGGTATGGAGAGATCTTCTTTCGCAACACCCTGGCATCGGGGGTGATCCCGCAAATTTCCGTTATTCTCGGACCCTGTGCCGGAGGTGCAGTCTACTCGCCGGCACTGACCGATTTTGTTTTTGTGGTGGACAACATTTCGAAGATGTTCATCACAGGTCCGGAGGTGATCAAGACCGTCCTGGGGGAAGATATCTCCATGGAGGAGCTGGGTGGTGCCAGGATTCACAGTGAAACCACCGGGAATGCCCACTTCTTTTCAGAGACCGAAGATGAATGCTTCGGGCAGATCAAATCATTGCTCTCCTACCTGCCCTGGTCCAACACCGATGTCCCCCCACAAAAAGAGGTACAGGAACCTTTGAAGAAATTTAATATTTCAAAGCTTGTGCCTAATGAGAAGAGACAACCCTACGATGTGCGCAATGTGATCAGGGCGGTGACCGACAGGTCCGATTTTTTTGAGATCCAGGAGAGCTGGGCAGCCAATATAGTGATCGGGTTCGGGACCATGAACGGACGGACCATCGGGTTTGTGGCCAACCAGCCCCTGGTACTGGCCGGTGTGCTGGATGTGGACTCCTCCGATAAGTCGGCCAGGTTTATTCGTTATTGCGATGCATTCAATATTCCTATTGTAACTTTTGTTGACCTGCCAGGATACCTGCCCGGTGTGGACCAGGAGCATGCAGGGGTGATCAGGCACGGAGCAAAACTGTTGTATGCCTATTCAGAAGCAACCGTTGCCAAGATCACTGTGATCCTTCGCAAAGCTTATGGTGGTGGGTACATTGCCATGAATTCGAGGCACCTCAGGGCTGACTTTGTTTTCGCCTGGCCCGATGCTGAAGTGGCCGTTATGGGTCCCGAAGGAGCTGCCAACATCATCTTCCGGAAGGAGATTGCGGCGGCCGAGGATCCCGATAAGGTTAGACAGCAGAAGGTTGAGGAGTACAAAGAGAAATTTGCCAATCCTTATGTGGCGGCAGCCAAAGGTTTTATCGATTCTGTGATTGAACCGGAGCAGACCCGGAGGTCCCTGCTTCATGCACTGGAAGTGTCAGGGCAGAAGAGTGTTGGTATGCCCGCCAAGAAACATGGAATTCCGCCATTTTAATTCACATCATGAGCAAAAAAGATCAGCCAGACAGAGCAAAGCAGGATCCTCCCATGGAGGAGCTTGAGATAGGCAGTGCCCTTTACCAGACCAGGCTCACCGCGAAATTCAGGAACCGCAAGTCATGGAAACGTCCCGACGAAAGGATGGTTATGGCCGTGATTCCGGGAAACATCCAGAAGGTGATGGTGAAGGAGGGTGATACAGTGGAGGTTGGTACACCCATGCTTATCCTTGAGGCCATGAAAATGCGCAACCAGGTGAGATCACCTGTACCAGGTGTGGTAAAAAAGATCCACATCAAGAGAGGGGAGATGGTTCCCAAGGGGCACCTCCTGGTGGAAATCAGATAGTTTCCGGAGGAGCCTCTGCCGCTCCGCTCCATATAACATATTGGGAGAGTCCGGCAGGCAACTGTGGAGGTCCGGGGAAGATCCCAAAGAGTGAAGAGCCACTTCCGCTTAAGGAGGCGTAGAGGGCGCCTGCTTTGTATAGCCCATGCTTCAGCAGGTCAAGTTCAGGGTACTTCCGGAAAATTCCTTTTTCGAAGTCATTCACCACCATCTCTTTCCATCTCTTAATGGGAGCAGCAACCAGTTGCTTCAGATGGTCTGAGGGAGTTGCCGGTGTTACAGCTGCATAAGCTTCTGCTGTGGAGCTATGGATCCCCGGAAAAAGCACCACCAGGATCAACCCCTCCATATCGACAAGTATGGGGCTTAGGATCTCGCCACGGCCCTCCATTAACATCGGTTCCCGGTGCAGGAAGAAGGGACAGTCACTGCCCAGTTCTGCAGCCATCTCATGGAGCTGATCCGGCAGAAGGGGCTCGGGCAGCATCCGGTTCAAACCCAGCAGGGTGGTGGTGGCATTGGATGAACCCCCTCCCAGTCCGGCCCCAACCGGAATCTGCTTGTGCAGATGAATATTCACATGGGGCAGGGAGCCCCTTTCCGATAAGATCTCAAAGGCCCTTTCACAGAGGTTCTTTCCCTCTCCGGTATCAGCAAGGATTCCCGACTGACTGAAATGGAGTCCCTTTCCGGTCAACCCCGACGGCTTTATCTCAAGGATATCGCACAACCCGATGGGAACCATCACCGACTGCAGGTTGTGAAAACCATCCTCCCGGCGCCCGGTAACAGCGAGTCCAATGTTGATCTTTGCAGGGGAGAGGTGTATCATGGCCCTTAAAGATATTGCTTTTTCAACATTTGTTAATTAAACTTTGTAGAAGCTGTTTAAAAAAGCGGTGGATTGCACCGCACCGGAAGAGGGTGGTTTCTTACCTTTACAGCCCTAAAAAGAGCAGAAATGGCAAAACAGCAGTCCCCCGTTAAGAAAAAGAGTCAGGCCATCGCCCTGGATTATGGTAAGATCCCGCCCCAGGCGCTCGACCTGGAGGAGGCGGTGCTTGGTGCCATCATGCTTGAAAAGGATGCCATCCTCTCGGTGCTGGATATCCTTGAGCCGGGAAGTTTTTACAAGGAGGCACACCAGCAGATCTACGAGGTGGCCCAATCCCTCTCCCAGGGGGAGAAACCCATCGACCTGCTCACAGTAACCGAGGAGCTTCGTAAAATAGAGAAGCTGGAGGCAGTAGGGGGTGCGGTTTACATCTCCCAGCTCACCTCCAGGGTGGGATCTGCCGCACACCTTGAATACCATGCCCGGATCGTGGCACAGAAGTACATCCAGAGGGAGCTGATCCGTGTATCTTCCGACATACAGGAGCGCGCTTTTGACGAAGGGTCCGATGTGGATGATCTTCTGGACTACTCCGAAAGGGAGTTGCTGAATATTGCAGAGGGACACATCAAGAAGGAGACCGTAAAGCTCAATAACCTGCTGAAGACCGCCATTGAGCAGATAGAGGAGGCAGGAAAGCGGGAGGACAGCCTGAGTGGGGTGCCCTCAGGGTTTACCAGGCTTGACAGGCTCACATCGGGATGGCAAAAGTCGGACCTGGTGATCGTGGCAGCAAGGCCCTCCATGGGAAAGACCGCCATGGTGCTCTCCATGGCAAGGAACATGGCCGTTGACCACAGCCGTCCGGTGGCTTTCTTCTCACTGGAGATGTCATCCATTCAGCTGGTAAACAGGCTGATCATAGGGGAGACCCAGCTCGCATCAGATAAGATCCGTACAGGAAGGCTTGAAAACTATGAGTGGGAACAGCTTGAGTACAAGATCAAAGATTTGGAGCAGGCACCCATCTATGTGGATGATACTCCAGCCATCTCCATATTCGAATTCAGGGCAAAGTGCAGGCGGCTGAAGCAGAAGTATGATATCCAGGCGGTGATCATCGACTACCTTCAGCTGATGACCGGCTCAAAGGACTCGGGGAGCAGGGAACAGGAGGTGAGTAACATCTCGAGGTCACTGAAGAGTGTTGCAAAAGAGCTGGACATTCCAATCATAGCCCTCTCCCAGCTTAACAGGAGCGTGGAGATGCGATCCGGAAACAAAAGGCCGCAGCTTTCCGACCTCAGGGAGTCGGGAGCCATCGAGCAGGATGCCGACCTGGTAATATTTATCCACCGCCCGGAATACTACGGACTGGATGTGGATGCAGAGGGCAACTCGCTCAAAGGAATTGCGGAGATCATTGTCGCCAAGCACAGAAACGGCCCAGTTGGCGATGTCCACCTGAAGTTTGTGAGAGAGTTTGCGCAATTTACCGATCTGGACGATCACATGTCCCTGGTTGAAGGTGATGAGGGTGGCGATGCCGAGGCCACCTACCAGTCCAAGATGAACCACGACGGGAGCGCCGGTCCGGCCGCCAACAATGACATCGGCTCAAACAACGGATTTGACGGTCCGGCTCCGTTCTAGTCGCCAGACGAAAATCGTAAAACCGAAATAGTGAGTAGCCATACTGACCTGGTGGTTAGTGCTTATCTGATCCGGCAACAACGATCACGATTTCGCCTTTGACCTGTTTCTTGCTGAAGTGGGTAGCAACCTCGGTGAGTGTGCCCCTGGCGGTCTCCTCGTGCAGCTTTGATATCTCCCTGGATACCGAGCATTTCCGCTCCTCGCCGAAGTTTTCGGCCAGCTGGCGCAGTGTCTTTTCCAGTCTGTATGGGGATTCGTAAAGGACCATGGTACGGATTTCAGCCGACAGTTCGGTGATCCGTTTCTGTCTTCCCTTTTTCTGGGGCAGGAATCCTTCAAATACAAAGCGGTCGCATGGAAGACCGCTGTTTACAAGGGCCGGTACAAAAGCGGTGGGGCCCGGCAGGGTCTCCACCTCGATCCCCTTTTCGATGCAGGCCCTGACCAGCAGAAAACCCGGGTCTGAGATGCCGGGGGTTCCGGCATCGGTCACCAGTGCCATGGTGGTCCCTCCCAATAGTTGCAAGAGCATTGAATCGAGGGTGCCGTGCTCATTGAATTTGTGGTGTGAGCGGATCGGTTTTGAGATCTGGTAGTGCTTAAGCAGTTGTCCGGTCTTTCGGGTATCTTCGGCCAGCACCAGGTCAGCCTCTTTTAATACCTCCAGTGCCCTGAAGGTGATGTCTCCAAGATTACCAATGGGTGTGGGCACCAGGGTGAGTTTTGACATTTCAGTTGCTGCTGTACCGCCGTTTTACAAGGTTGGTAAGGATGGATACCCCTTCATGATCGGGATCCTGTCCAAATTGTCTGTCGAGCAGCTGACTGGCTGACTGGAGATCGCCTGCACCGTCCAGCTCTCCGATTAGTTGACCAAACCGGTCGGAGTCACCGTCAAACAGCTCCCTGATAATAAGGAAACGATCGTTAATCCCTATGTTCCTGCTGATGCTCTTGATGGGCTGTCCCATCAGCTTTGAGTCCATATCCGGCTCCCTGTTTCCTGCCAGGTTCTCATTGATGCTCGATTCGGCCAGGAACTTTTCGGCCAGGATCTCTGCATTTTTCCGGGTCGACATCGCCTTCTCCTTTTTGGGAAGTTCGGGCTCCTCCTTCACGACAGGCTCCTCTTTCGCGGCCACCGGCTCCTCTTTTTTTGGAGCTTCAGGCTCTTCCTTTGCAACCACAGGGGGTGGCTCAGGTGTTTCAGGTGCTGCCGGAGGCGCTTCGGGGACTGCAGGCTCCGCTACCGGCTCCGCTACCGGCTCCGCAACCGGGACGGGATCAGGCCGGGTTGTCCGGGCTGCCAGTTGTCCATCAGGTTGCATGTCTGCCCTGATCATTGTGAGGATGTCATAGACATTTCTCAGTTTCGCAAGAGCCAGGTCAAGTTCCAGGGTAGATCCTCCGGGAGAATTTTGGAGGTTCCCAACCAACTTTTCTATTTCTTGTATATCTTTAGTCAGTATTTCTAAGGTGTATTTTATTTCCATGATAGATCAACGCTTTAAGCTCATAAAAATTATTCAAAATTAAGGATATTCTTCATATAACCGCATATCATGTTTCTTGAAAACACGGTAGACAGATCACGTGGCCAGGGTTGGATCGAAGTGATCACCGGGTCGATGTTTTCAGGGAAAACGGAGGAGCTGATCAGACGCCTGAAAAGGGCGAAAATCGCGAAGCAGAAGGTCGAGATCTTTAAGCCGCGTATTGAAGTTCGATATTCGGAGGAGGAGGTGGTCTCCCATGATGCCAATGCCATTCAGAGCACACCGGTCGATTCGGCTTCAAATATTCTTCTTCTTACCAGTGAAGTAGAGGTGGTCGGGATCGATGAGGCCCAGTTTTTTGACGACGGATTGGTTGGTGTTTGTAACCAGCTTGCTGACAGCGGAATTCGTGTTATTGTGGCCGGACTGGATATGGACTACCGGGGAACCCCTTTTGGTCCCATGCCCAAATTGCTCTCCATTGCCGAATATGTGACCAAGGTTCATGCCATCTGCGTCAGGTGTGGATCACTGGCCAACCACACCCACCGTCTCTCGGAGGATGATAAACTGATTGTTCTTGGTGAGATAGATATCTATGAGCCCCTCTGCAGGGTATGCTATTCAAAAGCCAATCAGGGGAGGTAGTGCTATGAACCACAGCTGGACACTAAAGGAGATATGCCGGCATACCAACGGGGCACTTCACGGAACCAACCAGGAGAGAATCACCACCCTGGCCTTTGACAGCAGGAAAGTCTCCCCGACACCCGACACCCTTTTCGTGGCCCTGCCCGGAGAGCAGCATGACGGACATCGCTATATTGAGGAGCTGTACAAACTGGGCATCAGGGCGTTCCTTGTCTCGCGCCTGCCTGGGTTATCTGGATACCCCGATGCCGGCTTCTGCCTGGTGGATGATACAACCGGGGGATTGCAGCAGCTGGCTTCGGCATGGAGAGGGGTGTTTACAGGAGAGGTGGCAGCCATCACGGGCAGTAACGGGAAGACCATCGTAAAGGAGTGGATCTACCAGATCATGAATGGCCATTTTGCTCTCCATCGCAGTCCCAAAAGCTACAACAGTCAGATTGGTGTGCCGCTTTCGGTCTGGATGATACAGGAGCACCATGACCTGGCAGTAATTGAGGCGGGGATTTCAAAGCCTGGAGAGATGGAGCGGCTGGAGGGGGTTATCGCTCCCCACATCGGTCTCTTTACAAACCTGGGGTCAGCCCACCAGGAGAACTTCGTAAGCCTGCAGGAGAAACTTGAGGAGAAACTGAAGCTCTTCAGGGGCTGCAGGAAGATCATCTTCAGGTCCGGCTCAGATCCTGAAGGGTTGCAGCTCAGGGAATTCATTAAGAAGAGAGCATCAGAGGCTGAAACGGTTGACTGGAGCCTGGAGGGGGATGCGCCCTATCAATACCGGATTGAAGCAGGGGAGGAGGTCGGAACAGGAATTTTGGCAGAGACCCCGGCCGGAAGCTGCAGTTTCAGGTTGCCCTTTGGTGACGATGCTTCCATTGAGAATGCCCTGCATGCATTTACCTTTTCACTGGAGATGGGATTGCCTGTGGAGGTTGCTGTGGAGCGGATCGAAATGCTGGAACCTGTCTCTATGCGGATGGAGATTCTAAGGGGAATCAATGGCTCTGTACTGATCAACGATGCGTATAACTCGGATATCAGGGGACTATCCGCAGCCCTTGATCTGCTCAACCAGCAGGAGAGGAACAGGGAGAGGGTGCTGATTCTCTCCGACCTGCTGCAGAGCGGACTTAAGGACCAGGAGCTCTACAGCGAGATTGCCCGGTTGACCCATCAAAAAGGGATCACCCGTTTTGTGGGTATCGGACCTGCCATGATGCAACACAGGGATCTGTTTCCCCCGGCAAGTCGGTTCTTTGCCGATACCGGGGAGTTCCTGAAACAGCTGGACCGGACGCTGTGCCGTGACTCCTCGGTGCTGATTAAAGGTTCCAGGAAATTCGGATTTGAAAGGATCACCGCCGAACTGCAGCTAAAAACCCACCAGACACTGCTTGAGATAGACCTGAATGCCATGGCGGGTAACCTGAATCATTACAGGTCGCTGATCGGTGAAGGGGTGAAGACCATGGTGATGGTGAAGGCCCTCTCCTATGGAAGCGGCAATGTGGAGGTTGCAAGCCTGCTTCAGTACCACCAGGTGGATTACCTGGCAGTGGCCTTTATCGATGAGGGGATTGACCTGCGCAAAGCAGGCATCCATCTTCCCATCATGGTGATGAACCCCGATCCTTCGGGATATGGCCAGATGATTGATTTCAACCTGGAGCCGGAGCTCTTCAGTTTCAAAGGAGTTGAATCGCTTTACTCCATACTCCGTTACAGGGAGATAGAGCGGTACCCCGTTCATATTAAGCTGGATACAGGGATGCACAGGCTGGGGTTCCAGGAGGAGGATCTGGACCGGCTTATTCCCCTGCTGATGCGTAAAGCCTTCCGTGTAACAACCGTTTTCTCGCACCTGGCTGCAAGTGATGAACCTGCGCATGATTCGTTTACCCTACAGCAAATTGGCCGGTTTGAAAAGGCCGCAGGCAGGTTGTCAGAATCGCTGGAGATCTCGGTGGGAAGGCACCTCCTGAATTCGGCCGGAATAGAGCGGTTCCCGCAGGCACAATTCCAGATGGTGAGGCTGGGAATCGGTCTCCATGGAGTTGGCGGAGGGAAGGGGCTTGTTCCCTCGAGTACTTACAAAACCAGCATATCCCAGGTAAGAGGGGTTGAAAAAGGGGAGACCATTGGGTATTCCAGGAGTGGAAAGGCAGCTTCAGATATGCTGGTGGCTACCATCCCGGTTGGGTATGCCGACGGGATGGACCGGAGACTTGGCAACGGGGCCGGATCGGTCTGGATCAACGGAGTGGCTGTACCAACCATAGGGAACATCTGCATGGATATGACGATGATCGATGTTACAGGCATGAAGGTTGCCGAGGGAGATGGGGTGGAGCTTTTTGGTAAGAACCTGGCTGTTAAAGAGGTGGCCCGATGGGCAGGGACCATCCCGTATGAAATTCTCACATCGATTCCCGAGCGCGTGAAGAGGGTCTATCTGCAGGAGTGAATCTGTGGGAGTGTTTCCACCTGCGGTGTGACCACAACCAGTAGGCGGGCTCTTCCCTGATCAGGTTTTCAAGGATCCTGACGTGGGAGTTTGTAATCTCATGAGGCTTCATTTGTCCCGGTTCTTCGCAAATCAACTCAAATTCTGCTTCGTACCGGCCCCTTGCCTTTTTCCGGATTTTAATAAACACAACTGCCGCATCAAGCTTCCGGGCAAGCTTCTCTGTGCCCAGGTAGAGCGGGGTGTCCCGGCCCAGGAAACGGGTCCAGTACTGTATCTCTCTGAACCGTGGACTCTGGTCCGACAGAAAGATGGTGAGCGAGGTTTTTCCTTCTCGCTGGTAATTGAAAAGCGCTCTTGCCACCTGTTCCATGGGCGTTACTTCCACCCCGAACCGGGTTCTGTTCTGGATTACCATCCTGTTGAAGTATTTGTTCTTCAGGGGTTTGTAGATTGCCATCACCTGGTGGTCCGTAGCCAGGTTCAGGGTGGAGAGGTATTCCCAGTTTCCGTAATGGGCAGTTACTGCCATCACATGTTTCCCCTTTTTGAATAGATCATCCAATAATTCGGGATTGCGGTAGGTAAATCTTTTTGAAGTTCTCTTCTCTGATAGAAAATGGGAGAGGGCCGATTCCAGGATCAGATCGGAGAGGTGGTGATAGAACCTCTTGGCGATTTTCCGGATCTCGACCTGGTTCAGTTCGGGGAATGCCTTAGTCAGGTTATCGAACACAACTTTTTTCCGGTACCCCACCACATGGTAGTTGATCAGGTACAACAGATCGGAGAAGAGGAAAATGACCCTTTCGGGTAGCAGGTGCAACAGCCATAGAAAGCTGTAAACGAGGATATAGCTTATGAACTGCATTCCTTAACCCAGTTCGCTGATGCGTTCCAGTTTTGGAAGATCCAGGACCCTGATTTTCCTGCCGTCGATGGAGATTACGCCCTCCTGGGCAAATGTCGACAGGGTGCGTATGGCATTGGAGGTGGTCATGTTGGAGAGGTTGGCCACATCCTCCCGGGAGAGGTAGATTTTGATGGTTTTGTCATCATCCTCATAACCGTAGGTATCTTTCAGGAAGATCAGTGATTCTGCCAGTCTCCCGCGAATGTGCTTCTGGGTCAGTGTAACGGTGCGGTCATGTGAAAAACCAAGTTCACTGGCAAAAGACTGGATGATGCTGATGCTGAGCTCAGCGTTGCTTCGCAGTACCCGGTAGAGGCTATCCTTATTGACAATACACGAGACACAGTCCTCAATAGCCACACCGGTTGCGGTATGATTCTCCCCGGCAAACAGGGCCCTGTACCCGATAAATCCTCCCGGCTTGGCCATTCTCACGATCTGCTCTCTTCCGCCAACACCCTCTTTAAAGACCTTCACTTTTCCTTCGGCCAGGATCATGAGCCCCCCGGTTTTATCACCCTCTTTGAAGATGATCTCGCCTTTTTTGTAAAATGCACAGGTATAGTTTTGCTTCAGGAATTCTTTCTCTTTGGGAGTAAGCACCGATAATACAGATTTTGGATTGTCTATACAGTCATCTGCATTGTAGTTCCTTTCCTGCATTCTGTTTTGGTTAAGGTGTTCTGTATGCTGTTGAATAACATACAAAAATAGAAAAATTAATTAATTCTCTATGAGTACCTGGCCACCAATGGAAGCCTCCGGCCTACACCGAAAGCTTTTGACGAAATTCGTAAAATAGGAGGGGTCTGGTAACGCTTGTACTCGTTCTGGTCGACCAGCCTGATGATGCCGGCAATCAGATCCGGATCCACATCCGGCATGGTGATGCTACCGGGTGGCTGCTGTTTTTCGATATAATATTCAAGGATCTGGTCCAGCAGATCGTAGGGGGGGAGTGAATCGGAGTCTTTCTGGTCGGGCCTCAGTTCAGCCGAGGGCGGTTTGGTGATAATATGTTCAGGAATGATCTCCCCTTTCCGGTTGATATACCGGGCCAGGGCATAGACATCGGTCTTGTAAACATCCCCCAGCACCGATAATCCCCCGCTCATATCTCCGTAAAGCGTACCGTAGCCAACTGCAGTCTCGCTTTTATTGCTGGTGTTTAGAAGGATGTTCCCAAACTTATTGGAGAGCGCCATCAGCAATGTCCCCCTGATCCTTGCCTGGATATTCTCTTCCGTAATATCCTCGGGACGATCACCGAAAAGGGGTTTGAGAACCTCCCTGAACTGGTTAAACAGGGATTCGATGGGAAGGGTGTGATGCTTCACGCCCAGGTTATCGGCCAGCTGCACAGAGTCGGCCACGCTGTGTGAGGATGAGTATTGCGATGGCAGCAACAATACATGCATGTTAAGTGGGCCCAGGGCATCTGCGGCCAGTGCCAGGGTTACTGCCGAATCGATTCCCCCCGAGAGGCCCAGGGTGGCACTGGGGAAGTTCATTTTTCCAAAATAGTCCCTCACACCACAGACCAGTGCATCGTGAACCATACCAATCCGGTCCGGCAGCTCTTTGGCAGAGGGGTATGCCTCAGCCATGGCCAGTTCATCCAGGTCGACCACATCAAAATCCTCACGGAAGAAGCCGAGCCTGCGCACCACCTCTCCACGGGCATTGATGGCCAGTGAGCCTCCCTCAAAGATCAGCTCGGTCTGGGCGCCTGACTGGTTGCAATAGATCAGTGGTAGCTTATGGAGGGCCGCTTTCTTTGTGAAGATGGATTGTTTCACCTCCATCTTCCGGTGGGCGAACGGAGAGGCAGCCAGGTTGATGATCCCGTCGGGCTTAAGCTTCATCATCTCCTCCAGGGGATTGGTGGTGTAGAGCCTGCTTTTTGAAAAGGCGCTATCGAAGGGCTGCTCATCCCACAGGTCCTCACAGATGGTGATTGCAAGCCGTTTTCCCTTGAATTCGAGCAGGTTGAAATCCATGTTGGGTTCGAAATACCTCTGCTCGTCAAAGATGTCATAGGTGGGCAGCAGTGTTTTTCTGAAAACCTGTTTGATCTCGCCTCCATGAAGAAAGAAGACGCTGTTATAGAGTAGTTTTCCCTCCTCTGACCGGTTGAACTCAGGTGCACCCACCAGGATCCCGATACCGGGATCGATCTTTTTAGCAAGCGCTTCTACCTCCCGGTTGCTCCTTTCAATAAAATCTTCACGTTCCAGCAGGTCGAGGGGCGGGTAACCGCAGATCGAAAGTTCCGGGAAGAGGACCAGGTCAGCTCCCCGGGCAACCGCATCGTGTACAGCATCTGTGATCCGCTTCAGGTTGCCCCCGAAATCACCGATCAGGTAGTTCTGCTGTGCAATTGCGATCTGCATGGAGGATCAGAAGATAATGCCCAGGTGAATAGAGATGGCATTTACAGAGATACTTGCCCCGTCATTCTCGGTTACATTGATAAGCCCGGAGGTCCACCTGACCCCGCCGGTGGCTGCAGTGTTTCCCCCGAGTTTGTATTCGGCCCCGATCCCAACATGGTAACCCAGGTTAAAGAGGTTAACGCTCTCCTGGATGCTCGCTTTGTCGTAGTTGGAGGCTCCATCCTTGGTGGAGAGTTTCGCATTGATGTTAAGCATGGGGTTCAGACCCACCTGGAGAAATCCGGTGATGTAGCCCATCTCCTCGGTCTTCAGTTTCAGTCCCACTGGAATATCCAGGTATTGAAGGTTCATCTTCATCCGATCTCCGGACTCAACAACCACGCTGTTTTCCCCTGGATTATAGGTTACGCTCTCCGCGTAAGAGAGGTTCCCCCCCATGTTGTTGATCCCGAATCCCACGATAAAGGCGTAATTCTCTGCGAAGAAGTAATCCATCTGGATCCCGGCCTGCATGTGAAGGATCGACCCGTCCGGATCGATCATATCATGAGCCGATGAACTGAGCCATGCAAACTGGGGTCCAGCGTGCACATTGAAACTTATCCCTGTTTGTCCGTTTGCCATTTGGAGGGTTGCTAAAAACAGGAGGGATGCAATAATCCGGTGATTCCATTTCATAATTACTAGTTTTGTATGATTCATGATTTTCTCAAATTTACATACTTATTATATATTATTGATGCGACATGTTCAATTGATGCCATTTTTTCTGCTGGGAGTTGTCCTGTCAGGCAACGGATGTTCGAACCGCTCCCTTGATGTTGATGTTTCGGAAATCAAGACAGAAGTAGCCGTGGAACGGTTCGACCATGCACTGTTCGGGGTGAACCAGGACTCCCTGGCAGGTGCTGTCGGATCGCTGTATAAACGTTATGAGGATTTTTTTGATATCTACAGTATTCATATCATCAACATTGGTCAGCCTTCGGCCAGACGTTTCCCCTCCTACCTCTCCATGTTTATTAACGATCCCACCAACCGCGAAGTGTATGAATATGGTGCAGAGCTGTTCGGCGGTATGGAGGAGATCAATGCCACCCTGACCGGTGGTTTCAGGCACTACCTCTATCACCATCCCGATTCGGCACCTCCCAGGGTAGTGGGGTATGTGAGCGGGTTCAACCAGGGACTCTTTACGGTGGACCATTTTGTGGGGGTGAGCCTGGACCAGTACCTGGGTAGCGACTGTGTCTACTACGAGCGGATGGGTACCCCGCGCTATCTTGTGCGCAACAAGGTGCCTGAGCGGATCCCGGTGGATGTGATGATGGCGTGGGCCACACAGATCTATCCCTATAACGATTCGGTGGACAATGTACTGAACCGGATGATTTACAAAGGCATGCTTGCATATTTTGTGAGCGCCATGTACCCGCAGATGGAGGAGTCTTTCCGGATGGGTTTTACCGGCGACCAGATGAAGTGGTGCCGCAATAATGAGAAGCAGATGTGGACCTACCTGGTGGAGGAGAAGCTGCTCTTTTCAACCGACCCGCTGGTGATCCGTAAACTCACAGAAGATGCTCCTCACACCTCCTATTTCACCACCGAATCGCCGGGTCGTGCTGCCGCCTGGCAGGGCCTCCAGATTGTACGAGCCTATGCCGGCCGGAACCCACAGCTTTCTGTGCGCCAGATCCTCACAAAGCGCGACTACCAGGAGCTGCTCAGAGAGTCGAGGTACAATCCGTAATCGGGGATCAGAAACTGATGCCGGCGGTGAACTGGTACCCTGCACGGTCCAGGTGAGGGGCCCCGGTTATCCCGAAATGCCTCAGGTAACGTGCCTCGAGAAACAGGGAGTTGTTGTGCGTGATGGGTATCTCAACGCCTGCCCCGGCCGTGGCTCCCAGGGCGAAGTCAGAGATAAAATCTGATGTTACAATATAGGCTCTCTCAACCGCACTGTAGTTTTGAATATGAAATGCAGTCAGTACCCCCCCGTTCACGAATGGCCTGATCTTCAGGTGGGGGATTGTGTAACGAAGCTGAAGAGGGATCTCCAGGGTGGAATTCTTCACCACCAGATCAGTCAACTGCTCGTTGATCACCCTGGTGTAGGAATATCCGAGCTTTGTGAATCCAAAATCAGCGTGGATGGAGAGGTTGGTGGCTTTAATGGGCGCATCAATAAAGATGCTTGCATTGAAATGATTGTGGTACTGGAATTGATCATCATACCTGTGAAGGAAGAAAAGTTTCAGCCCCTCATCCCCCGGAGGGTTGTCCTCTTTTGAAACGACCATATCCCTGGTTATCTGGGTTCCGAAGTTAACACCATACCTGAAGCGAGGGAAGGGATGCGGGTCGCATGAATTGTACATGGATACATATTTCGCCAGTGAAGGGCGGTTGTAATGTACATATTTCAGATCTTCATGTACCTCCTGGCAATCGGCAGTCCATTCGGATAACAGATCTCTGAAAGCATCTGTTTCTTCTCCCTGGCTGACAGGGATTTGCTGTAGCTGCTCATCTTCTTTATTTAGAAAAAAGAGACTTTCCCCTTTATCTCTGAACTGAAAAAGAGTTACATCTCCACTGACCAGTTTTTCAAGGAAAACCCATTCCGTTTTTCCGTTCAACAAGATCTCTCTTGCAACATAAACGGTTCCATCCTGATATCCATATTCCTGAACCTCCTCAGGAGTGTACTCTATAATTCTGCCATTCCTCTTTTCCCGGCATAGCCGGGATTGCACATGGGGGATTCCATCCATAACCTTAACCCCTGACGTTATGGCTGAGTTCATTATAAAATAGCCTGTCACATAACGCTCCCTCCCCGTAGATCCTACTACGCGTGCAGTCTGAATCTGAATCTGACCGGATGCCACTACAGGAAAGAGAAGAATGAAGAGGATCACTGAAATCTTAAAGGCTGTTTTCATAAAGAAGTATCTATGTTATTTAAATGGACGGTTCATCTGTATTTATTAAAAATATGTGCCCAGCACCAGCGATAAGGAGTGAATGGCAGTTGTTGCCTGGAAATCAAAATCTATTCCTTTGCTGTACTGGTATCTGAAATTGGTAAAAAATACAATATTCTTTAGCAGGTGGTAGTCAAGACCCAACTGGACCATTGCTCCCCACTGGGGTGTCGCTACTGGCATATAGTCTTCCTCTTCAATGGTAACCGTTCCATTATCATCAACTGTTTTGGTATATCCCGATTCCTGATTAAAATAGAAAGCCGACTGGCCTCCAGCCGCTATTGTGGGTCTGAACCCTCCTTTTGGAAATGTATATTTCAGTGCAAGTGAGCTCTGCCATGAATTTGCATTGATACTGGCATCATATGAGATGATTCGCCAGTACTCCTCTGTGGTGGTCTGAGTTGCGTAGTTGTTTCTGGCAACTCCTGTCTCTAATTGTACTGAAAATTTTTCGTTGATCCTGGGCAGGGAAGCCTGAAGCTGAACACCAACAAAGGGTGAAGGGCTGCTTTTAAAAGCGGAGGGTCGCCCAAGCAGGTTACTTTCGCTGAAACTCAGAGAAGAGAGCCCCGCTCCGGCAACCGGAGCAAAGGTCAGCCGAACCGCTGGAATATCCTTCTCGTAAATGATGCATTGTTCACCATTGCAAACATAATGATGGTAATCACTGGTGAGGTTGATCAGTGATTTGTGGCTGAGTTGCGCAGATTCGAGATTGGTCTGGATCTCCGGACAATCCGAGAATGTGGCTTTTAACAGGCCGATGTGCCTGTTGGTGGATGTGGTATGGGTTCTGCCATCTCTTCTGACAATGATCTCTTCATTATTAAGTTCAACCAGTCTGCCATCTTCCGTTTCGATGAAGTAGTGGTCTGTTTGTTCATTCCTGTAATAGTACAGGTCTGCGATACCGTTTACAAGGTATTCGGCAAATACAAACCTCTCCTGACCATCTGTCTCAACCCATTTAGTTATGTAGTATTTACCAGGATCGAACCTGTATGACCGAATATCGCCTGGTTCAAATCTGACCTCTTCAGATTCCGGACCGGTCCGGAAGAGACAAATCTTACCGTTGCGCAGTTCGCTGCGGTAGTCGATCTGCCCGAAGATGGTATCCAGGTTGTAGTTGATATAATATCCCGGCCTGAAGTTGGTCTGGCCGTTAGATGAAATTGAGATCAAAGTAAATAGAACTGTCAGTGACAGAAAATAGATGGGGTGCTTCATGCGGTAGGTTATTCAAAATATTGGACGGAACAAAGGTATCATAAGCAGATTGATGCGCAATATAAACCAGGACACTAGTTCAGGATCCACCCGAACCCCACATCGAATACCGGTCTCATCCGGAAGCTGGCCTCTTTGTAGCTGCAGCCGGGACCTATTCCCACGTTCCAGTACCAGTTCTCACCGAAAGCGCACTGGAAACCCATGAGCAGGCCCATGGAGTACTTTTGATCGGGAAACTCCATGGCAAAGGGGAGACCCACATACCAGCCCGAGTAGTAGTCGGTCCGGTTGCCATTTCTAGTCCTGGTTTCGAGGTTGATGAAATAGCGGGGTTCCATGGTAATTCTTGGATTCAGGGTGGGGCGGGGGTGGAATTCATTGTCGCCAAATTGATTGGGCCTCCAAAAAGAGGGGTTGATCCAGAGCCCGGTGGTGAAGGTGAAGTGGTCAACAGGGGCGAATTCGACTACCAGCTTTGGAGTGATCAGGCTGAACCTGGCAATAACCGCGGGTGCATCACGATCCATTCGGTATGCGGCATCCTGTGCCCTGAGGGGGAGGATCAGCATGATGCCAAGTATGAGGATGTATATCTGTTTCATCGTTTCAGGAGTTCAGACAGGTTGACACACCAGACTATAAACAAACTACATGCCGGATTGGTTCTGTCAGGCTATCTCTTGTGATCCTGCATTCTGGTCCCGCAACCCTTGCAGAAGTTTGCATCTTCATCGTTGTTCTCCTCCCCGCAGCTGTTGCAGACCTGTTTCGGCTTGCCCCTGCCTGTCTTTACTACTTTACTTAACTCCATGGTGATAATCCCGGTGGGGACCGCAATAATGGAGTAACCGGTGAGCATGGCCACCGAGGCAAGGATTTTTCCCAGGACGGTTGCAGGGGCGATGTCACCATATCCCACCGTAGTAATGGTTACAATGGCCCAGTATATACTCTGTGGAATGGAGGTAAACCCGTTCTCCTCGCCTTCGATCAGGTAGATCATCGAACCCAGGATCAGCACCAGGGTCAGCACCACTCCGAAGAAAACAATGATCTTGCGAATGCTCAGATGGAAGGCACGTACCAGGATCGCAGCCTCTTTCAGGTAGCGCCCAAGCTTGAATACCCTGAACATCCGAAGCAGTCTCAGGGCCCTGATGACCAGTAGGACCGCGGACTGATCAAAGAGGAGCGCCATATAGGTGGGGAGGATGGCCAGCAGGTCGATCACCCCATAGAAACTGGTGATGTATTTCATGGGGCGGGGGGCGGTGGTGACCCTCAGAATGTACTCCAGTGAAAAGACGATGGTAAAGATCCACTCCGCTTGCAGGAAGAGGTCGTGATGGGCATCGCGCAGAGAGGAGACACTCTCCAGGATCACCACCGATACGCTGAGAATAATCAGGGTAAGCAGCACCACGTCGAAGGCTTTGCCTGCCGGGGTCCCTGTCCCGAAAATAGTGATGTATATTTTTTTTCTCAGGTTCACGCCGGAACCAAAGTTAAAACATTTCAGCAAATACTCCGGTGGGCAGTTTTTTCCAGCAAAGGGATATTGGTTGACGAACCTATGCGAATGCGAAGCAGCATAAAAAAAGGCTGTCCACCGTGGCGGACAGCCTTTTCAAAATTGTTCTTTCCCGACCCTTACTCAGGGCTGATTGCTTCAACGGGACATACATCAGCACACGCTCCGCAGTCAGTGCAGAGTTCAGGATCAATTACATAGATATCTCCTTCGCTGATAGCCTCCACAGGGCACTCATCGATACATGTGCCACAAGCTGTGCACTCATCAGAAATTACGTAAGCCATATTATTAAGTTTAGATTTTGAACTGAGCAAATTTAGTGGAAATTCCTTCCCGGCCAACCGGGAGAGAGGAAAAATTGTTAACCTGTTTTACCCCGAAGCATCTCCGCTGCAAGGTAGGCGAGTAGGGAGATCCCTGTTTTCAGTGCCGATTCATCCACCCTGAATCCAGCTGTATGGAGCGGAAGAACAGCTGCTTTCCCGGGCTCTTTAACTCCCAGCCGGTACATCATTCCCGGAACCGTCTGTGCAAACCATGCAAAATCCTCGGCAGTCATCCGGATCTCCAGATCCTCCACTTTTTCTGCACCGAGGAACTCAGATGCCTTCTCCCGGGCCATCTGTGTAAGCTCTTCATTGTTATGAAGCACCGGGTAACCGTGCCGGATCTCCACCTGGCACGAACCACCCATGCCAGAAGCGATACCGGAGGCAATCTGCCGGATCAAATCGTGGGCTTTTTTTCTCCATCTCTCGTTCATGGTCCGGAGTGTACCCTCCATATGAACCTGATCGGGGATCACATTGACGGCACCATCGGCCACCACCTTCCCAAACGAGAGGACGGTGGGTGTTTCGCTGGGGGACCTCCGGTTGATCTCCTGTTGCAGGGAGATCAGGATGTGAGAGGCCATCAAAACAGGGTCTATAATCTGCTGCGGCAGGGCTCCATGCCCCCCTTTTCCCTTTACCGTGATGTAGATCTCATCGCTGGATGCCATATAGGGGCCCTCTTTAAAACCGACATGGCCCGTTTCCATATCAGGAAGCACATGCTGGGCAATGATCAGATCGGGTTGCCGGTCCTTGAAAATCCCCTCTTCCAGCATCAGTTTTGCCCCTCCTGGCACCTTCTCCTCACCGGGCTGGAACAGGAACAAAAACTCGCCGTTTAAATGCCCTTTGAGCTGGTCCAGAACCCTGATAGCTCCCAGGAGGGAGGCCATGTGGAGATCGTGACCACAGGCATGCATCACCCCGGGATTGGTTGATTCGAACGCAACCCCTGATTTCTCAACTACCGGAAGTGCATCCATGTCTGCCCTGACTGCAACCCTGCGGCCCTCTCCGGCCCCTTTGACCGTGGCCAGGATCCCGGTGCCGGCGAATGGGAACTCAAAGTTGATGCCCCATCCTTCAAGCAGCTCCCTGATGTACTTCGAGGTGTTGTGCTCCTCGAACGAAAGCTCAGGATGTTGGTGGAGGTGTCTGCGAATGGCAGTCATCTCCTCCAGAAAGGGGTCCGATACAAGTGCGCTGATCTGTTTTTTTAGCTCCATGGGGTTTAAAAATCGAGGCTGAGTGAAAGATAGAACATCCTGGGCTGCACCTTCATGTTCTCCACACCCCAGGCCCAGTCAAAACGTATGAAGTAACCCAGCAGCATGGTCCTGATCCCAAATCCGTAACCGGCTACGATGGGGTCCCGGTTTGCATCCAGTGTGATGGTCATGGGACCATTGATGATGACCTCGGTATCCCATGCATTTTCGCCGGAGAAGGGATGAAGTCCGCTCCAGGCAGTTCCCAGATCTGCAAATCCAACCACCTGAAAAGTGTTGAGGAAACCTGACGACAGGGGGTGCCCGGCCAGGTACCGGAAAAGGGGCAACCGCAGTTCGGTGTTCAGCACCACAAAGTTGTTCCCGTTGCGGATGTTCTGGGAGAATCCCCTCAGGTTGGTAGCCAGGGCCTGGTAAGAATAATTCTGGGTATAATCGATGGCCACCGACTGGTCGAAGGTGGGGGCCCTGGACTGGAACAGGTTCATCCAGTTATCCACGCTCCCCAGGTAATAGATCAAAGGACTCCTTCCAAAGGAGCTACTGGCAGCAACCCTGTTTGCCCAGATCAGGCTCCTGTGGATTTTTGTGTAATGTCTGAAATCACCTCCGATTACAAAGAGGTCCGATTTGGCTGTGTTGATCTGGCGGTACGCCTCTCCGAACACTTTTACCCTGGTGCCACTGTACAGGTTGGTTCCAAGTACCCTGGTGTTGTCAAAAACCACCTCACCCTTTAAACCACCCCACACCTTTACAATGGATGGCTCATTCAGGTACTTAATCCCGGTGGATAGGAAAACAGAATTATCGTGTCTGAAAGATGCTGTCCCTTTAACGGCCAGCGTCTGACTGAATGGATATTTCAGAGATCCAATCATTTCATGGGAGAAGGTTTTAACGTTTTGGTAATAGGAGTCGGGGGTATAATACTTAAACACCTGACGGTGGAACAGCACCTGTTTGTCAAGCCGTTTTTTCACATTCTCAAAACTGAGCAGGTACTCATTGCTGTCAAAATCGTATGCAAACCTCACGCCACCCGTGAGGCGGTAATCCTCGAATATATCCTTGGCGCCAACTTTGAAAAAGAGGTTAAGACCCGGGTTATAGTAGAAGGCACTCCCTGTAAATGCCTGGTAGGATTCATTCAGGAAGCTGAAATCTATCTGGCTGACCAGCTTGTTGGGGTAGAACGCCACCTGGTAATCTATGTACATCATCCTGTCGTTTGATGCCGAATCCAGTACAAGGTTCAGGTTCCTGCTCCTAAGCTGGTTGTTGTAATAATTGAGCTTTTCTCGCTCGAAAATGTAGTTGTTGATATCGATCCTGAATTTTTGCAGTGCGATGGTATCCCCGTTCAGAACCAGATGGTTTCCGGCAATATCCTTCAGGGAGATCACCCTTTTCTCCACATGGTGGATGGAGTCCTCACGCATCAGGCGTTCTGCATGCCTGTCCCGGTATTCTGTCGGCTCGAGTCTCTCTCCGTAAACAGGCTCCATCACCATGGGGTATCTGTACATATGGTACCTGCTGTCATGGTAGATGATCTCTGCAATCTCACCTGTTTCTGTATTGATATCCTGCGACAGGATGTTCCTGTTGTAGTTTGTAAGGGGATAACTGTTGGCGAAATACCGGTAGTGAATGGCGGTATCCACCAGGCTGATCACACTGTCATACTCGGCGTAGTACCTGTTCACAATGCCGTTTTTATCGCTCAGGTAGAAGAATTCATTCTTTCCCGGTGAGAGGGGTTGGGTATGGTTGATGTAGTTCCCTTCGGATATTCTCTGCAGGAGGTTGCTCTTTCCGGAGTAGTTGTAGACGAAAACAGAAAAGGCTGTTGTGGTGTTGTTTTCCGGATCATTCTCTCTGTAGAGGGTATCCATCCTCCGGTTCGACACAAAGGAGATGTTGTTCATCCGGTTCATAAAACGGGGATGGAAGTCATCAGCCAAATCGTTGGTGATCCTCTCATTTGTGGAGGAGGCAATATCGAAAACCCAGATATCGGTCTGTCCGTCTGTAACAGCAGAGAATACCAGTTTCCGGGAATCGGACGAAAAGCTCATATCCAGGATCTTCTCAAAATTAATAAGGTTCCGGGTGGTGATCTCCTCTGTCTCCAGGTTATAGAAGTGGACCTTTAGCAGGCCCTTCTCTTCTGTTATAAAGCCAAGGACCTGTGATGTTGGATGCCAGGCGATCTCAGGGAAGGAGTAGTCGTTGATCTGGTCGAGCTTGTATCCTCTCTTGTAAATTCTGCCGGGTCTCTTCTCACCCTCCTGTTTGATCCAAACCTTGTACTGCCCTTTCTGGTTGGTCACATAGGCCAGGTGCCTGCCATCCGGACTGATCCTGATGTTCTGGTATACGCGGTGTTTATGAGGCCGCTTCAGAATATGGCCCTGCTCCGGCAATTCCAAACTCTTCTCCCCGGTAGTGTAAAGCCCCAGGTAATAGGCTGTCCAGTCGATGGAGAGATCCTTCAACTTTGTCCCCAGCGTGTAAAGAAACCCGCTTTCCGCATCCTTATTAATCTTTGTGATATAGAGGATTTGTGGGATGATGGATACCCCGTACAGGTCGGCCACATACTTCCAGAAAGAGTGACCGGCATAACGTGCATCATCATCCTGCAAGTTCACAAACTTTCGGTATTTTCCCGATACGATCCCATCCTTAACCCTGTTCTCCAGCTCGTAGTCCCACGGATTTGAGACGAAAGAGATCAACCCTTCAAGGTACCATTCAGGAAGGTTGATCATGGTGGTGTTGGTCATGTTGTCTCTTAATCCGGTCCCGTACATCATCTCCATCACAAGGACTTCGGCAATGGCTGCCCTGATCTGTCGTTCGAACCGTACATGATCCCCGTCAAAATAGAGGAATACCTTGTTCTGAATAATTTTAGTGGTACCTCCGATGTTGTACTCTTCACTCTCAGATGCAAGTCCGATGTTGCTTTGCCTGTAGTCGGACATCTTGTTGTAGGTAAGAAAGATCAGCCGTTGTTCGATGTCGTAATCAAAAAACCGTTCGATCAGCTCAAGCTCTTTCTCAACAAAATCGGCCACGTAGAGGGAGAGGTCGGTGCCATGTTCGTATGAGTATACATCAAACCTGTCGAACCGGTAGAATTTCCAGTACCGTTCATTATACTGCACACGGTTCTTCCCGAAGGTCATCTTCATCCCGTTGTAAAACTGGGCTGACAACTCCGCTGAACCAAGGAGCAGCAATAACAACAGGGTCCCTATTCGCGCTCTGCTTTTCATTCCTTTTTGGAGACCTAAAAGTAAACATATTTAGCCACAAGTTGGTTTAATTCTCCGGCCCGATATTTGTACTGAGAATTAAGTCTGGAATATTGTGCAACCAATTGTAGGATTTTTGTGTTAATTTTATGCTTTGAATCTATTGATTAAGCAAACAACAGAGGTAAAATATTGAGATATGAAGCGGTTAGTTTTATTGGTATGCCTGTCAGGATTTATTGTGTCAGTGATGGCTCAAACGGTCGAACCAAAGATATCCTTTAAGGAGAGCATACATGATTTTGGGAAATTTCTGGAGGCAGACGGAAAGGTGACCCACAAGTTTGAATTTGTAAATACAGGGGGATCTGATCTGATCATACAGAAGGTGACGGCTACATGTGGATGCACGGCGCCACAATGGACCCGCAAACCCATTCCCCCGGGAGAGAAGGGTATTGTTGCCGCTACATACGATCCCAAGGGAAGGCCAGGTGCATTCAGAAAGTATGTCACGGTAATCTCCAACTCCAACCCGGGAAGTGTAAGGCTGACCATCACCGGGGAGGTGACAGCCAAGCCGCGCACTATTGAGGACGACTACAGGTATGCCATGGGGCCCATGCGTCTGAAATCGAACCATCTTGCCTTTGGCAATGTTAAGAGCACCCGGGTGGCAGAGAAGAACATGGAGATTATCAACAACTCCGATGGTCCGGTGACTGTAGAGTTCGAGCGGGTACCAAAGCACATTACCATCAGGGCAGAGCCTGCCTCGCTAAAGCCCGGGCAGAAAGGTCTGCTGGTGGCTTCCTACAACACCCCCATCCGCAACGACTGGGGATTTGTGATTGACAGGATGGGATTAAAGATCAATGGCGTTTCAGAGAGGAACTACAGCCTTGTGCTGAGTGCGAATATCGAGGAGGACTTCTCAGAACTTTCAGCAGATGAGCTGGCTAACGCCCCTGTACTGAGTGTGGATAACCCGGAATTCAAATTCGGAAAGATCGATCAGGGCGCAAAGGTGGAGCATGTTTACGTGCTGACCAATTCAGGCAAATCGGATCTGGTTATTCATAAGGTGAAAGCCTCATGCGGATGTACAGCGGTTCAGCCGGAAAAGAGGGTAATTGCCCCGGGAGAGTCGGTCAACATTAAAACCGTTTTTAACTCGGCCGGTAAGGCGGGTAGCCAGAACAAGACCATAACCATTATCACCAACGACCCCAAGAAGAGCAAAACAATCCTCTGGGTGAAGGGGGAGGTGGTTAAGAGTTAAACAATAGTCCGGGCGAGCCGGACAAGAGGATAACTGTTGTAATCATGCCTCACTCCACAATGAGCACTTTTTTCATACTAATATCACCCTCGATTGTTCGAATTTCCATTACATATAGCCCTGATTCAAATTCTGAAAGATCAACCTGACATGTGTTAACCCACAAGTTATCAGCGACAAACACTTGGGCTCCCAGCGCATTGAATAATTTCAATGTGTATATCTCATGTATGCTTTCGATTTGTATCTGGTCTGATGCCGGGTTAGGAAATATGTTTATCTGTAAGGGGCTGCTTTTCGAATCAGATATACCTAAAGGCTCTCCCCAAACCTCGTCTCCCTTGTGATAATAAACCAGATGTTCGCATGGAATACATAAAAACTCAATCTCTGCCATAATAGTGTTCCTTAAACTTCCGCACCCTTTTACATAGATGTAAAATGTTCCACCATAGGAATCGTGTGGCGCTGACATGCAATCTTGCACTGTCAATTCCAATCCGTACTTCCTATACATTATCCTGTTATTGTAGTAGTCAGGATTCCTGTACATGAGTGAATTAGCAAATGCCGTAAACTCCTCTAAATATTCGGCTTCAAATGGCATCACCTCAGGAGCAAGTATGTACTCGTTTTGATTGGTGTAAAGCCTTGTGAGCGTATCATCAATCGAGTAATACTCCTCACGGTCTTCTCCATCAATATGTATTGGCTTCCAACCCCACCTCTTCTCCCTGAAGGTATACCAGGTAGAGTCATTATTTTGACCTGATTCCTTTCCAATGACTTCCCTGATTATATACTCCTTCCCTGTTCCTGACCAGGGTAAAGCATCCTTATCGTTGGAATAGTGGAATACATCACCAATTTCGAAATCATATATATCGCCATATGTGAGATAGTATTCCTCTGGATTGATGAGAGAATTGGAGATGATCCGCTGATTAATAATGAGTGGTGGAATTTCAAATGGTCTTTCTATTTCAGGAAAATCCCTGAAGTTGAAATATTGTATCAGCCCGTAATTCTTACTGATCTTTAACTCAATTAAATTTACCGGATCATCCAGCGGGTCACTGTTGGAATCATAACGTTGAAAGAGATAAGTTTTCACTGAATCAGAGATGTTCTGGATAATAGTTTCAACCAGGTGAGAGGATACAGTAGCTGTAATATAACCACTATCAGCATATGTATAAACTTTAGCAGATTCCCCTGGTTTCAGGGACCTGTTAATAACGATTTCTTCTCCGGCAATGTTGTAGCATTTTGTCAGGCTATCCGCGTCTTCAGCAATTGAATCACCTATGATTGATGGACCAATGAAAATACAATCATTTGGAGATCGCTCGATAATCTCTCTGTTAAAATAGTAGCTCACATTATCATTTCTTTGTGCAGTACTGTCAATCCGGATCCCTGTAATAAATTGCTCATATCCACAAAGATAGCATCCCAGGCCGAGTCCATAAGGATTGTTAGGAATTATGAAGAGATAGTCGGACCGGATCAGTTTATAATCGTCATTCTGACCAAAAGAACTTTGAAAACCCATTGCCAGTGTTATCAGGATCAATATGGCTATAAATCTTCTGCTTCTTTTTGTGCAATTGTTCATATGAGTTGGGATTAGAGATCATCAGCTATTATTAGCTCAGCACCACTGTAGGTTTCTAACATAGCTCCTGCTTCAACATAGAGTATTCCTGTTTCCAAAACTCCAGATGATACAACTAAACTCGAACCCGATTCAACTGTGAATTCGTATCTTGGATTTTGAAAAATGTTTGCTGAGATTGTTAAAGTTGCATTATTAGTAATAGTAATATTTGCGCACTTAATGTCATCGATCACCACGGAATGGTGATGAAAAGAAGGGTGCAGGAATAATCCCGGGTTGAGTTCGATTAACTAATTTACGAGATCGATTCTACCCCCCCCCCCATTTTTTTATATGTT
>JBDLIQ010000020.1:0-43886 GCA_039714775.1 Bacteroidota bacterium | reverse complement strand
TCAACAGCTGTATGGCCAGGTGCCCGATCAGCAACTGGTTGGATCGTGGACTGGAGCCCTGGATGTGGGAACGGTAAAACTGCGGCTGGCATTCAACCTTTCGCTCACCGGCGAGGGTCAGTTCAGTGCAACGTTGGATAGTCCCGATCAGGGAGCCATGGGGATTCCCCTGGGTGAGGTAAACCGGTGGGGTGATTCCATCAAAATTGATGCCCCTGCGCTTATGGGATATTACACTGGAAAAGTCTCCTCTGAAACCACCATGGAGGGAGTATGGAATCAGAACAACCAGGGTTTCCAACTGGACCTTGAAAAACAATCAGAACCTGAGGTGCTGAATCGTCCCCAGGAACCCAAACCGCCCTTTCCATACAGGGAAGAGGAGGTCTCCTTTGAAAACAGGGAAGCCGGTTTTTTTTTGTCCGGTACCCTGACCATCCCGCCGGGTGAGGGGCCCTTCCCTGCAGTGGTATTGATTACAGGATCAGGTAGTCAGAACAGGGATGAAGAGATATTTGGACACAAGCCTTTCAGGCTGATCGCTGATCAGTTGACCCGGAAAGGGATAGCCGTGCTGCGATATGATGACCGGGGATTTGCATCTTCGGGAGGAGTTGCTGCGGGGGCCACATCTGAAGATTTTGCAGGTGATGCCCGCTCAGCCATTGAATACATCTCCGGCCGCCCCGAAACCAATCCATCGAAAACAGGAATTATCGGCCACAGCGAAGGGGGGATGATCGCCTTTATGCTTGCCTCGGAATATGACGATATTGGATTTGTTATCTCCCTTGCGGGTCCGGGTGTTGATGGCAAGACCATACTCCTTGACCAGAGCGAATACATGGGCCGGCTTATGGGGGCGGAGGAGGCTGTTCTGAAGGAGAACAGAGTCATCATGGACAAAGTCTATGAGGTGATGATCTCTACCGAATCATATGAAGCGTGGGGGGAAGAGGTTCTGGAATTTATCAGCGCCCACTATGCGGCGAAAGGGGATCTTCAGCTGAGTGAAGGGGAGATTGAGCAGGTTGGGAAGAATCTGCTGGGTTCCATTCCCGAATCCTCCTATAACTGGTTGCGCTATTTTGTCATGTTTGATCCGTCCGAATACCTGGTGAATATCAAATGTCCGGTGCTTGCACTGAATGGTGAAAAGGATTGCCAGGTGCTGGCAAATAAGAACATCAATGCAATCAGGGATCATCTCATGAGATCGGGAAATATGCGTGTTGTTGCCGTGGTACTTCCCGGACTGAACCACCTGTTTCAAAACTGTGATACGGGTCTGCCGGCAGAGTATGGTCAGATAGAGGAGACATTCAATCCCAAAGCCTTGAATATCATGATGGACTGGATTTTGCAACTGTAAGGGGTTTCGGCTCTGGCAACGGAAGAGATAGCCCCGGTAACTTTTCAGGACAATACCCGTATAAGAAAATCCGTTAACAGGTAAAAATCTTTTATTATGAAATTATTGAAGCAGATATTAATTATTGCAGTGTTGACTATCTTCATGTTGGGTTGTTCAGATACGAATTCTGACATGAATAGCGCAGATATTCAGTTTACTCTAACTGACATGCCGGGAGAGTACCAGCAGGTCAATGTTGATGTTATTGGTGTCAATGTGATCCTTAATGACAGCCTGATCGAACTGGGCACCAACCAGGGAATCTATAACCTTCTGGAATTTGTGAATGGGAAAGATACCCTGCTGGTCGACGAAGGTATCCCCACAGGTTTTATCAGCCAGGTGAGGCTGGTACTTGGAGAGAACAACACGGTTATGGTGGATAGTGTGATCCATGATCTGAAAACACCCGGCGGCCAGCAATCGGGATTAAAGCTGAATGTACACGAGGAGATCGTAGGTGGCGAATCTTATGCTTACGTGATTGATTTTGTTGTTGAAAAATCGATCGTTGAGACCGGAAATGGTAAGTACATCCTGAAGCCGGTTATCCGTGTCTTTACAGAGGCCACTACCGGATCGGTCAGTGGTGTTGTTCAACCGGCAGAAGCCAGGCCTTCTGTGATGGCTGTCATGGGTGAGGATACAATCAGCAGTACCAGTGCAGATACAGTTTCCGGTGCATTTATGATCAGAGGCCTTTCAGAAGGTTCATATAATCTTATCTTTGATCCTGTGGATCCTTATCAGGACAGCATCTTGAGTGGTATAGATGTTCTGATGGGACAAACTACGGTTCTGGACACCCTTTTTTTTAATTGATTATAGCAGTTGAAATACATAATAGGGAAAGCCCCCACAGATCAATTATCTGCGGGGGCTTTCCTGTTTTCTCTTAAGACCATTTTTTATGAAACCCTCTCTACTCAATGTCGTTTCAATCATGTTCTTTTTGCTGGTGGGTTTGGCGGGTTACAGCCAGGAAGTTTTGCCCTACCATCCTCCCCTGGAACAGTATCAAAATGCCCAAACAGCTTTGTCGGAGGAGCGATACAATGATGCGCTGGGCCACCTGGCGCTGATCGATCCAAATGATTCTCTCTATCTTTCAGCAAGGGCGCTTCAGGTAGTGGTGTTGATTGAGATGGAGAGATACAACCGGGTCATTGAGGTGTGTGACAGCTCGATCATACCCAGCAGCAGCTACAACTACCAGTTTCTCCAGGGGAAAGGGCTGGCGCTATTAAGGTCTGAGGCTCCTGAAGAGGCGATCGAAACCTACCGGCAAATGCTGCGCCTTTATCCTAAAAGTCAGCTGGCATATTACAACATGGGTGTGGGGTATGAAAACGCCGGACAGTACCAGAAGGCCATCGATGCATACAAGGAGAGTATCCAGGCGGACCCCTACTATCCCTATCCGCATCTGAAGCTTGGGAACCTCTGCCTGAATGAGGGACTTACAGCCCAGGCGATCCTCTGCTACGATAC
Organism: Bacteroidota bacterium; assembly: GCA_039714775.1. Lineage (GTDB taxonomy): Bacteria > Bacteroidota > Bacteroidia > Bacteroidales. The sequence goes on along the minus strand of JBDLIQ010000020.1, from coordinate 40,981 downwards.
CTACCTGGTATTGAACCCGACACTGGATGATGCGCTCGACATCCTGGTGAAAATGGATCGCATCCTGACCTCAAAAATCAGCTCCGAACAAAGGGACCTGTCCATCTCGGAGGATGATTCCTGTTTTTCTGAAATTGATCTCATCCTGAAGAATTACATCGGGCTCAATGAGAATTACAGAGTCGATATTCCTCTGGATCTGAATCTGGTAAAGCAGCACCATGCACTCATGGCAAGCCTGGAAAATTTCAGGGGCAACGGGGGCTTCTTCGACCGCTACTATGTTCCATTTTACAGGGCGTTAATGTCCGGTGGATATTTTGAAAGCTTCATCTACCGGATCCTTACCTCCACCACCAATGATGAGTACAGGGAGATCATAGAGAAGAACGATAAGAACAGCGAGGCGTTTATTGGGTGGGTGGCTTCAGAATGGTCAGGTCTGCTGGGAACACGCATTTCAGAATCGGGCGACACCATCTATTCCACCTTTTTGGGAAGCGGGGAGATTGAATTGTCATCTGTTCCGGTTAAGGGCAGACCGGATCAGCGGCTTCATACCTATTATCATAAGTCAGGAAATATTTCAGCTACAGGTCGCTACCAGGGCGATTCCATGATTGGACAGTGGAGCTGGTGGAGCGAATCTGGCCTGGATGATGAGCGCCTATTCTATGTAAACGGTCAGCCCGATGGACCCTACCTGACCTATCACGACAACGGGAAATTAAAAAAGAGAGCAACTCTCAAGGGAAATGACTACCAGGGTTTGTATCTGGAGTACTCCCGGTATGGTACACTGACCGACAGCTCCTTTTATAAAGATGATCTGCTGCAGGATACCAGCACAGTGTATTACCTCTACGGTGCCCCTTTCAGGAAGTATACTATCCCCTACAGTGATGGAACCATTCATGGCCAGGGGGTGGAGTATCATCCGGGAGGTGAGGTCAAAATGAAGGTGGGTTTTGAGCATGGTTCGAGGAGGGGTGATGAAACCCATTATGACACCCGCGGGACACTCATTGAGCGCTATCCCTACAGGGAGGATCTGCTTGATGGTGATGCGGCCCTCTACTTCAGGGATGGAACCCTGAAGGAGAGCAGGGTCTATCGTGACGACCACCCGGTCGGTACATGGAAGACATTCTATGGTGACGGGACCCTGGAATTGGTCACCAATTACAACGAGCTCGGGGAGTTATCGGGAGAGTACCTGGAGTATGACAGGCATGGCAAGTTGACCTGGAGACGATCCTTTGAGAGTGGAAAGATGAAATCGTTTTTCAACTACAATTCAGAGGGCGATGAGATCTCCAGGTCCGAATGTGATGAAGCGGGTAGATTGAACTTCAGGGCAGTGAATCCCGATGGCACAACGCGGATAGAGGGAACCTACGATGCGGATGGTGAGAAGGTGGGAACATGGAATTACTACAACAGCAATGGAACCCTGGTATCGACCGAACATTATGAGCATGGAAAATTGCAGGGAGTGGATACCGAATACTATGTGGGAGGAGTGGTCGAATCTGAAAACAGCTACATAAACGGGTCGCTTGATGGCCCTTTTAAAACCTACCATCCCGATGGTACCCCTTCGATGATTGGCCAATATGTGGAGGGAGTGGCCGAGGGCCGGTTTTATAAGTTTTTTGAGGATGGTCATATCAGGGAGATCTCCTACTACTTCCATGATGAGGAGCAGGGCATCGTTGAATCCTATTCACCAGAAAACAAACTGGCTGCCAGGCATCTACGTGACCAGGGAATGCGATTGGAGACGGTCTGTTATGACAGTGCCGGGGCGGTGGTTGATACGTTTCATTATTTTGAGGATACCCAGCGTATAACCAGGTTTGGCAATGGAAGCGTCAGGATGACGGAGGGTTACCAAAACGGTTTTTTGCATGGCAAAACCAGTGCCTTCCATTTCAATAAAGCTTTAGCGGTGACGGGAAATCACTTCATGGGGAACAGACATGGCCCCTGGGAGTGGTACAATGAGAAGGGCCAATTGACCAGGAGAGGTGTATATGAATATGGAGACCGTATCGGGGAGTGGATGGAATTTCATGACAACGGAGAGGTCTCGCGTGTACGGTTTTACCGGTTCGGAAAGCTGCATGGGGAGTATATCAGCTATCTCGAAACAGGCCAGGTGGATTACAAAGCCACCTATGTGGACGGGGAGCAAAATGGCAGGGCCTGGTATTACAGCAACGACGGAGCGCTGCAGATGGTCCGGGTATATGATTATGGCCGGGTTACAGGTTACAGCTACCCGGGTGGTGACGGAGCGCTGGTTCCGGTCATTCCTGTTGAGCAGGAGACAGCTGATATTACCTGCTACTATCCCAATGGAGAGATCTCGCGGAAATACAGCATGGTATCCGGCAAATTGCAAGGGACCTATTTGAATTACTATTCCGACGGGACCCTTTTTTCAGAGGATCTCTACTCATATGGGAACAGGCAGGGAGAGGCGGTGGAGTACCATCCAAACGGAACCCTGAAGCAGAGATCGGAATACCTCAATGATGAGCTCCACGGACCTTTCGAGGAGTATTATCCAGACGGTTCCAAAAGGCAAATGGGCTCCTTCAGGAACGGATTGCCGGTCGGGACAGGGTATCATTATGATAAAAACGGGAACCTTGAGAAGAAAAAAGAGTATTTTAACGGAGAGGTGTACCATGAAGTTTCCCACTAAGATATTTATCCATCTTCTGCTCATCTTTCTGACTGTCTCACTGCATGGACAGTACAGGGAGTCGCTCTTCAGGGAGATGAGTACACTCTACCCGGACAGGAACTATATCCAGCTTGAGAAGAGGTCAAAATACCAGATCGAAATTGTAGAGGAGGGCCTTCAGATTACAGACCATACCACCAAAGTCTTTATGTTGCTGAAGAGCTCCTTCGGGAATGTCTTTTCTCAATCTGTCTACAGCTCCGAATTTCGTGAATTAACCAGTGTTGAAGCAACCTCCTGGCACCTGGAGGGGCGCAGATACAGCAGGGAGAAAATCAGGGAATTTCATGAGAAGATGAATGTGGACAACGATGTCTTCTATGACGATGTGAAAGAGACCGTGATCAATTTTCCGGCGGTCAGGGCCGGATCGGTTATTGAGGTCAGCACAACACACTCCATTCTTGAACCCCGCTTCCTGCCCATGGACTATCTTTCGGGTGGAGTACCCATTCATGAGCTGGAGCTGCTGTATGAATGTGACCGGGGGGTGGAGCTTGACTTCATCTTCTATAATGCAGATAGTGAAAGGGAACAGATGGAGGAAAAGGAGTCGGGCAACAAGAAGATCTATGCCTACAGGGCGCAGCAGGTTGCCCCATACACTTATGAAGAGAGGGCTCCTGCAATCCGCTATTATGTGCCCCACCTGATCCCGGTAATCAGGTCATATCAGCAGGGTACCGGCAGTGTGGAGGTTCAGAAAGATATTGGCTCCCTCTACCGGTGGTATTACGCTTTTGTAAGGGAGTTCATGGAGGAGGATCCCCCTGCTGCAATTCGTGCTCTGGCGGACTCCCTTACCCGGAACTGTGTTGGGGAGTCTGAAAAAGTCACCACACTTTACCAGTGGGTGCAGTCCAACATCAACTACATCGCATTTGAATATGGACTTGGCGGTTTTATTCCACGTTCGCCTGAAATCGTTCTTCACAACATGTATGGCGATTGCAAAGACAACACCTCCATCCTCTATTCCCTGCTTAAAGCAGCCGGAGTGGAGGCCTGGTTCACCTGGATCGGCACCACACACCTTCCTTACTCCTATGCAGAGGTACCGACACCGATGTGTGATAACCACATGATCTTATCATATGAGGATGAAACCGGATTTGTCTTTCTGGACGGAACGGCAGAGGCTCTTCCCCTGCGCCTGCCGAACCAGTTTATCCAGGGGAAGGAGGCCCTGATTGGGATCTCAAAGGACAGTTTCAGGGTTGAGATGGTTCCCGTTCCTGCGGCACACCAGAATGCATTCACCGACACAGCCTGGATAGAGCTGGAGGGGAAGGAGATTGCGGGTTACGGTAAGCTGAACCTCTCCGGGTATCACCGGATCAATTTCCGGAGATCTGTTACCGGTATGACCGGTGAAGAGGAGAAGCAGTATGTGGAGGGAAGGGTGCGAAAAGGGAACAACAAGTTCATCTTAACGGATTACACAGTTTCGGACCCGGACAGGTTCGGAGGTCAAATGGAGACAGGCTATACATTTAAGCTGGGATCCTATGCGAATCTCATTGATGATGAACTGTTCGTGAATATGAACCTTTATAAACCCCTCAGCTCCTTTCTGCCGAAGGGGGAGCGCAGGCAGCCTGTTGACCTGGTATTTAACCGCTCCTATGAAAACCATTACGCGCTTCATATTCCCAAAGGATACCAACTCAGTTTTTTGCCAGAAAACAGGAGCTTTACTTCAGAAGGGTTTTCGTATGCCATTAAGTACGAAGTAAGCAACAGCACGGTCTGGTACCACCAGACCATCACTACCCGGGAGGTGATTATTCAGACTGAGCAGTTGAAGGAGTGGGGTTCATTTATTAAATCGCTTGAGAAGCAGTACCGTTCATCCATAATACTTAAGAAAAATGAATAGCAGGAGCCTTTTGATCATCACCGGCCTTATACTATTTTCGCTGGAAGGCATTGCCAGTGAGAAGCTTTATTACCAGGACTATCATTGGAAAAAAGAGATCACCGGTGTGCCCCATGATTCATCGGCTGAGAAAGAGATCATTCAATTTACCGAGGTGATTGAGTTTGTCAATGAAAAGGAGGGGTTTTTTGAGTACCGGCTCTACCACCAGACAGAAAGGATCTTCTCTCAGCACCAGGTTGAGAGGAGCAATACCAAATACATTGGTCTGAGCGACGGAGCCGCTTTGGTGGAGGCCTCTGCCAGGGTGATAAAGAATGATCATACTGAAATTCTACTTGATCAGTCAGACATCCTTACATCTTATGACGAAGAGGAGGGCCACTCCTACCGTTATTTCGCCCTTGAAGGGCTTGAACCCGGTAGTGTCATTGACATCTACTATGTGGTGAAACGTCCGGCCAGGTACAAGGGAGTCCGCAAGATTTTTCAGCGGGAGTTTCCTGTGAACAGCTATACTTTCCGGCTGATCTCCCCCGATCACCTGGTATTTGCATTTAAAGTGTACAACGACACAACACGGTTTCAGCCCGACACACTGGCCGACGGGAAAAAATGCTGGACCCTGGATGTGGAATCAGTTCCGGCGCTTATTGATGAGGACCAGGCACCCTATAAACAGTTGCTGAAGCGGTTCATCTATAAGATGGATGAGAACCGGGCCAATGGAAAAAGGGATTTCACCTCCTATGGAAAGGTGAGCCAGGACCTTTTTGAGGGTTTTTTCAGCGGGTTGTCAAAATCTGACGGGAAGGCCCTTTCAAAACTACTGAAGATGGCTGAAATAGCCCCTTCCGACGGGCCGGAAGAGGTGGTGAGAAAACTTGAATATGCCGTGAAAGAGAACATCAATGTGGCAAACGGAAATGGCATCTCTTCCGGAATAGCCGACATGGTGAAGGGGCGCCAGGCATCTGCCTACGGAATAACACGCCTTATGGTGAACCTCTTCAAACTGGCCGGGGTCCGTCATGAGATCGTTTTAACCTGCGACAGGGAGGATAATATCATGGATCCCCTGTTCGAATCCTACCATTTCCTCCAGGAGTACCTGATCTGGTTTCCTGATATTGACAGTTACATTGTACCGGACCAGTATGAATACAGGCTGGGTATCATTCCCTATACATTCACAGGCAACAACGGATTGTTCATACGTGAAGTGACGGTAGGAGAATTTACCACCGGACTGGGCGAGGTGAAGTACATTCCGCAGCTCGATTACAAGGATGTGGGACACGACCATGTGGCGCAGGTCACCTTTACAGAGGATCTCTCGGGGGTAGACCTCTATTTTGAACAGATCAGTACAGGTTACTACGCGGTATACTTCCAGGCCTACCTGGATAAGATTGACCAGGAGAGCCTGACCGAACTGGCCGAGGAGATGATCCATGGATATTTCAGGGAACTGGAGATCCACGACTGGGAGTTTAAAAACGGAAATGCAAAGGCGGTGGGAGTTGAACCGCTGGTCCTGGCATGTCATGGAACCACCTCCGAATTGCTCGAATACGCGGGTAATAACCTGCTTTTAAAGGTGGGGGACCTGATCGGTCCGCAGGTGGAGATCTACAGTGAGGAGAGACGGCGGCTTCCGGTGCAGGATATCTATAAAAGATCGTTCAACCGCACCATTGAGGTGGAGATCCCCAAAGGATACAGGGTGAGGAACATGGATGATCTGAGGATCAGGGAGGAGTTTGTAAGAGATGGCAACCAGCTGATGCTGTTCGAATCTGTCCCGGAACTTGTAGGAGACAGGGTCCGTATCGAGTTAAACGAATTCTATGACAAGACTGATGTAAGCCTCGATGAATATGCCGAATACAGAACCGTGGTGAACAGTGCGGCCGACTTCAACAAGGTGAAACTGATTCTTGAAAAGGTCAATTAAAACAAACAATCTGGCCGATCCGGGTGTTTTGTTAGAAACAGACCATCATGAACCAGCTGACCCTGACCACCCCCGCACTGCTCTTTTCGGCCATATCGCTTTTGCTTCTGGCCTATACCAACCGTTTTCTGGCCTATGCCAGTGTAGTGCGGGGCCTGCATGCCCGTTTTAGGGAGAATCCCGACCACATCATTATCGGTCAGATCCAGAACCTCAGGAAAAGGCTGGTCTTAACACGAACCATGCAGTTACTGGGTATCGGCAGCCTGTTGCTCTGTGTGCTCTGCATGTTCCTGGTCTATATCGACCTGCAGCTGGCTGGTGAAGTTATATTCGGAATTGCACTGGTAATGCTGATCGCATCCCTGGCCATCTCGGTGAGGGAGATACAGATCTCGGTAAAGGCCCTGGACCTGCACCTGGGCGATATGGAGCTCTAGTGTTCCGGACACTAAGCTCCCACTGCCTTCAGCGCTTCGTAAACCAGGAAGGCCGGCCATACCAGTGCCTTCAGTATTCCCACAAGACCGACCCAGAAACCGGTGGCAGCGGAGATGTAATAGATGGCTGCTCCGATGATTCCCACTCCGTATACAGCACTGGCAGGGGCGTTGCATTTGGTGTTTTTGCTCATAATGATTGGATTGAAAGTTGAAGTTTAATTGCTACTAATTTACTATTTTTCGACATAATAAAATTCTATGATAAAAATCTATTTCTGTGGCTCTATCAGGGGAGGAAGAGAGCTGGCCGCCACATATGAGAGAATTATCCGGATGCTCAATGATTCGGGCCGGGTGCTGACCGAACATGTGGGGGATCCTGAAGAGGTGAGTGTGATTGACCGGGATCAAACCGAGCGTTATATCCATGACCGCGATATGCAGTGGATCAGGGAGTCGGATCTGGTGGTTGCCGAGGTAACCATCCCCAGCCTGGGAGTGGGTTATGAGATAGGGAGGGCCATCGAAATGAAAAAGCCGGTTCTCTCTGTTTTTAATACCTCTTCCGGTAAAAAGCTATCGGCTATGATTGCGGGTAGCGAAGGGGTGGATCTCTATCAGTACAGTGATCTCGCTGAACTGGAGGGGGTGCTGAAGCAGTTTATCGCTTCGCATGTTCCTCGTCATACTTCCTGATCTTCATCAGGGCTGCCTGTTCGGCCTGGTTGTACATCTCCCTGATGAAATCATCACCAAAATTAAAGGTTCTCTCCTCCATGGTCATGCTATCAATCCTGTCAAACAGCATGGCTTTGGCCTGGGCGATGTCTTTTCCGTAGATGTGGTATGAGTCGGCTTGCCAGTTCAACCTGCCCAGTCGAACGGTTTTGCCGCTTCTGCGCGCAATCTCATCGGCGATCACCTCCCTGTTGAATTGGATGAACCCGAACATATTCATAAAACTGGCTCCCCAGGCATCATTACTCCTGAAGCGGATGTTGCAGTTCAGCCACTGAACGTCCTTCTCATCTTCAAGGATCCGGTACCAGAGGGACTGAAGACAGGGGGGGTCATATACTTCGAGGTCGTGGTTGGGCATCCAGGTGATCATCTGGGCCTGCCGTGTGAAGGGTTGTTCCACCAGTTTCTGGATCACATGCTCGATCTGATCCACCTGGAAACCCACATCCTGTCTGACCAACTCTCCATTCTCCTCGAGCGTCTCCTTCCACGATCCGTAACGCTGTAGTCTGCCATGGTAGGTGTACTCCCAGCGGGTATCGTCAGGATCATTCATATTTTTCACCCAGTGATCTTTGAACCCCTTGAGCTCCATTACATACTCTTTAAGCTCGTCAATTCCCCCGGGGAAGGCCTGGTGGATCATGGGGTCGGTTTCGGGATTAAGTACTGTGGCATTCAGGGTGCAATCCAGGCTGAGTGGATCTCCCGGTTTATCATACTGGGTTTTGAACCGGGTCCCTTCATTATAAAGCCTTACCAGGGCTGCTTCATAGGTCTCTGCCAGGGATTCACCAGAAACAGAAATAACGGGTATGTTGTTCATTTGCCAAGCTTTTCCTAAAAATAGCGATCAATCTGATCCCGGCCCAGCATTGTTGATAGATTGTGCAATAATTATGGAGCTCCCTCAGGTCAGGAATTCTTTAGCTTCATGATTTCGTTGTGGTGGCTAACCACCAGTTTTTCATATTTCTCCCGTGATGTTTTCCTGTGGTTATCATACTCCTCCTGGATGTTTTCCAGCTCTTTTTTGGTCTGTGTTGTAACCAAATGGCTTTGCTTGAACATCAGGAACAGGAGAACGACCACACCTGCCAGGCCCAGGACAATGATCCACATGATGGTATTGTATACTCCCTTTTGCAGCTTGATCCCCAGGAATGTAAAATTGTCCTTGGTACGAATGGCCTGGTCCCTCTCGTTCCTGGCCCGCAGAAGATCTGCATTCAGTGTTTCAATTTGGAAATCACGCTCGGTCACTTCACTGTTCAGCCGGGCCACCTCCAGCTTCTCTTTGTTCAGAGAATCGATGGCATTGCCTGTCATTTTTATGAAGATGTCATTTCGGATGGCCCTGAAACCATTGTAGATCCTGGTATTTTCCTCTACGTAATCCAGTTGTGATTCAAGAAAGGCAGAATCCATGACTGCCGGCATGGGGGATTGGGCTCTTACGGGTTGCTTTCCTGCAATCAGCAGAAAGAGAATCAGGCAGGCTGCGGAGAGGATATGGAGGTATTTCATAATAGGCTGGTTATTTTGTTACTACTGAATAACGAAGTTATGAAATATATATGATCTCACCTCCTAAAAAATTTGATGTTAATATCGAAATTCTGAAAAGTGTCCCGGTGTTGTTCACAGCCACTACTCATACCTGAGGCTATCGACAGGTTTCATCATTTTTGTTACTATTCCGCAAGCGTTTTAAAAAGAAGTTTCCGCTCTGCATTTTTCCCTGTTGGGTAGATAATTAATTTCCCTGCATCTGTATTGTCGAAATGCTCAAATACAACCTGGTCGGTCCCGGGTGTTATTGTCATTTCAGATTGGCTCAGCTCCTTGAGATTTGGAACGTATATTACAGTGGGTTCATTGATGGAGGCATCCTCTCTCCAGCTGCATTCAAATTCACCGGAAGCAAAATTGTAGCCATATTGCACCAGCTCTCCGGAGATGAATTGCGGATAGGGCCTGATGAGCGAGTTACTAAAGAAGGAATCCTTTTCCACCCCATCAAAAAAGGTCCAGAATGTATTGCTGAAATTGTACTCTTCAAAAATATTGATCAGGTGGCGGGCCGCGTCAGTCATCCCGGGGGAGTTCCCGTGCAAAGCGCCCCACTCACCAACCAGGGTAGGAATCTTCATTCTTTTGCCGCTTTCGTTGATCCTTTCAAATATAAATTCCACCCTGTCATAACTTGGATTATCCACCTCTTTGGTATCCACCACCAGGTCGTAGCCATGGGCGGCATACGCAACCAGAGGATCTGTTGTGCCATCGGCCAGCTTTGTCGGTTCAATGGCTGAGGAGACCCCCATATTTGCAAAGTAGCTGTGATTCAGGAAAAGAATATGGTTCTGATCCACCTGGCGAATTGCATCAGCCACACTCTGGTACATGGATTGAAGTTGATCCGTTTCGAAACAGGCATTCAGGGTATATATCGCATCTGCAATTTTTGAGTAGCTCTCTTTTGTGGAGATCAGCTCCAGTGCCTTCATCCTCGATTCCTGGTTGGACCACATGGCCTGTAATTCCTCCCCTGAAGGAGGAGCCTGTCCGGTTTTTTCAACCAGAACGCCGGCGTATGCTGATAACATCAGGGGCATTGCATCTTGTGCAGCAGTGCCCGGAAAAGGTTCGTTCATCAAGTCGTAACCGATGACCGTGGTATTATCTGCATACCGTTCAGCGAGGTGTTTCCAAAGGTTAATGTAGTGATCCTGAATACCCACTCCATCTGATGCGGGGGTGTTTTCCCAAAAATTATCGAAGGAGGTCTGGACCGCAGGACTGACAAAGTATGAATCGCTCCAGACCTCTCCCTGGTAGTGTGGCTGCCCTTCATCGAGTGTTGCCCAGTTGGGTGCACCATCAGAAAATTTCTCTCCGAACAGATCCTGGTGCATATCAAGAAAGAGATAGATGCCATTGTCACCCGCCCATTGGATCCGTTTGTCAATCTCAAGCAGATAGGATTCATTGTATACTCCCGGCTCTGGTTCTAACCCGGCCCAGATAACTCCAAGGCGTATGCAATTAAACCCCCACTTTTCAAAGGAGTGAAATAGTTCATGGTTTTGAGGAGGTATGAAGTTCTCTTCAGGATCTTTGCTGATAAAGTTGATACCACTGAATATCACCTCTCTGCCATTCGAATCGACAAATTTTTCTCCTTCAATACCAATGAATCCACTGTTTTTGATCTCCTTTTGCTGCTGATTGCAGGAGCTTGCAAAGAGAAGCACCAACAAAATTGTTAAGGTACGAACCATCTGAATAATTATTTGGCGTCGAATGAGAGTGTGATCAGGTGTGATGGTTTTTCCGGTATTGACCAAACACTGTGCAGAAAGAGGGTAAGAACCATCCTGTCCGGCGTTATATCACGAATAATCGCAATGACCGAATAGTCTTGAAAACCAATAAATCCACCGTTCCCGAATGTAAGATAGTCGATATCGGTAAATGTTGTGGTCCTGGGTGTTATGGTACCATCAATAGGGTTTTCTTCAAGGGCTTCAACAACCATATCTGCATCTTTGGTCATACTCCAGGTTGCGTTACCTGATGGACTGTTTTTCACAGTGAATATCCCAACTGAGGTTGTTTTAACAATATCCTCCTCAGCAAAATTCCCATAGCTATATACCCATCCGGCCAGGTTATTTCCATTGAAATTGTCAACGGAATAACTGCCATCATGGAAGAAGGTATATTCGTTGTCGTACTCCTCGCCCAGTCCGATTACAACCAGCATATCATCGGTTCCTGGCATTAAATTGGTGCGAAATGTACTATCAACCGAACCGACACCATCAACACCTGCCGTGGCGGTTCTGCTTAAAACCCAGGTTTTGCCATTGGTCTCATCCGGACCCCCGGATAGCATCTCCTCCTCCGATGCAATTTTTACCTCCTTTGAGGCTGTTGCTTCACCTCCTTCGCCTGTGGCTGTAACCGTGACAGTATACGCCCCCGAAGTTGCATAGGTGTGGCTTATCTCTGATCCGCTACCCGTTTCATTATCGCCAAAATCCCAGGTGAAGGCGGTGGCGTTTTCGGAAATGGTTGTAAAATGGATGGTGTGCAGCTCTTCTGCATCCGCTTCAAAAAAGAGATCAACCAGCGGAGGATCTTCACTGCAGGAGGAGATAATCGCTACCATGGCAATCATTGCTGGCACTTTATACACAAGGCGTTTCATAATGGTATAGTTTAAGTTGAACTTGTTTGGATATAATTTCATTTTCAGTTTCTGACATCCCACCAGAGCGGGGTTGTAATTTCATCAGGACCTTGCTCTTCAAGGGCTTTCAAATAGTTGGCTTTATTAATATTTACTTCGGAAGAGGGATATTTTAACCTGGTTGGCAATATGCCATTTGTCACCCCTAATGAAAACTCCGGTTCCGTTCGTTCAGGTAACCGGGGATAACCGGTTCTTCTGATATTGGCCCAGGCCTGGGCAGGATTTGACATGTAGGCTATCCATAGATGGGTGCTGATTTGTTCGAATTGTTGCTCCTCCGATCCGGATAGAGTGGCATATCCGTTCCCCGAAAAGTAGATGTCAATCTCCTCCTGTGGAACCCCCCATTGCTCGAAGCTCTTCCTGATACCGGTTTGATAAAGCTGGTTTGCATCACCCATATCAATATTAAACAGGGCTGCTTCGGCGCGCAACAGCCATGTCTCTGCAGCGGTTAACAGATAATAGGGGGCAGCTTTTCCAACCAGCGTATCGCCCGGGGCTGAAACATCAAGCCAGTCTCCCCAGCCTGTATACCCCTCGGCACTCAAACCATTTGGGATTCCAATGTAGTCTCCTGCTGGGTTTGGTTTAACAAAAATCGTTAACCTGGGATCACCTGTGGTTTTGAGTTTTTCAACAAATGTTTCACTCATGCCCCATAGCCAATAGTTATAGTACAGGTAAACCGGGTTGCTGAATTCCTTAATATCGGTATCTTCATTTTCATCCCGGGCATTCTCTTCGTTCTCATCAATCAACGGTTCTGACAGGCACTCTCTGATAATACCCTCAGCAAGGGTGGGTGCTGCAAAGCGGGCCCTCATGGCCAGCCTTAAGCGCAATGAATTTGCAAATCTTACCCACTTTTCAAGGTCATTATCATACAGCGGATCGGCACCGGGAAAGGCCATTGAAGGATTGGCGCTCTTCAGGAGAATAACCGCCTCTTTAAGGGCCTTCATCATCTCTGTGTAGATCTCCTCAACGCTGTCATATTCAGGATGCATGATCCCTGTTTGTCCCATACCCCCTTCTCTATAGGGAATACTGCCAAAGCAGTCAGTGATCCTGGCATAGTTTACAATCGAAATGACCTTTGCCATGGCAAACTGAACTTCATTCTCCTGTTCACCACCGGGTTGAGTCAGCTGCAATGCCTGCTCAATTAATCTGACAGGGCCGAAATAGAACTGTTCGAACAGCCTTTTGTACTCAACGCTTTCGAAATAATCATAATATCGGTCGATGTGCATTGCATCACCCCGCCCCACGTAGATATGTGCATATTGAGAACCGAAAGGGAACTGGAGGGTGTTGTTGTTATCACCCCGCAATGTCTCCAACGTTGCCTGGGCAAAAAGATATTCACTATTCACTTCCGTTATTGCATTGGGGTTGGTATTGATCTCTGCGAATTTTTCATCACATGCCGATGCAAGAAGCAGTATCAGAAGAGATATGATGTTGATATTTTTCATCATGACTAAAAATTAATCTTCAGGTTGACACCATAACTTGTTGTTGAGGGCAACGAATTGTGTTCAATGCCACTTCCGGTATTGCCGCTGTTATATCCTGATTCGGGATCCACATGGTCAATCGCCTTGTAGATGAAGAACAGATTCCTACCGACCAGGGAGAGGGTAATGTTGCTTACCGGAATATTGTGTAGCCAGGCAGATGGGAGTGTATATCCAGCCACCACCTCTCTCATTCTTATATTAGAGGCATCCATTAACCACTCAGTACCAATTTTTTTGTTAAAGAGATTGTACCAGCGATATATGGGTTGCACCGGTATATCATTGGGCTGTCCGTTGGTCTCTTTAACTCCCTCTTCAATATATCCACCTGTTCCGGCATACCATTCATCCCTTCCTTCTGCCGATTCAATACTTGTACCGAACAGCGCCCTGTAGGCTTTTCCCCAGGAGTAGATGTCGCCGCCTTTTTGAAAATCGATCAGGAGACTCAGATTAAACCCTTTATAACGCAGCTGGTTTGTGACTCCGCCAATCCAGTCAGGATTTATACTACCCATTGCTCTCCTTTCCCCTGCCTGTGCAAATCCGTTCTTATCAATTAGTTTGTTGCCCAATGCATCACGTTTGTAGTCGATGAAATAGAACTGACCATAAGGTTCGTCAATGTGTGATTCCAGAGTCATATGGAACTCTTCGGCCAGGGGAAGATACTCCATATCACCATATAGCTCCAGAACAACAGACCTGTTATTCGACCATGTAAGCATCACATCCCAGGTCAGGCCTTTGGCGGTAGATACAGGGGTGCCGTTCAGCTGGATCTCTAAACCGCTGTTTCTTATTCTCCCCGCATTCATCATTTTTGAAGAGTATCCTGTTGAGGGTGACAGGTTAACTGGCATAATCTGGTTATCGGAAATACTGTAGTAATAGGTGGCATCCAGGATCAGCCTGCTTTGAAAAAAATTGAGGTTTGTTCCGACTTCCCATGAATGGGTCTCTTCGGGCTGCAGATCAAAGTGCGGAAGCTGGTCGCCTATTGAAACCAGTGGATAAATGGTTTGGGTTTGGATAACGTCATAATACTGATCGATCTGGTACGGGTCGGTATCATTTCCAACTTTGGCATAAGATGCCCTGATCTTGCCACTGCTGAGTATCCTGTTTTTCAGATCCAATGCTTCGGTAAAAAGAAAGCTTATGTTCTCCGAGTGATAGAAATATGAATTGTTATCTAAAGGGAGGGTGGAGGACCAGTCGTTTCTGGCTGTGACATCGAGGTAGAGATAGTTTTTAAAAGAGAGGGTTCCCAAACCATAGGCAGAGTAAACCGCTTTCTGGCTGTACCACTCATCGGTTCCATACTCTTTGTAGTTGGAAATGTGATAGAAGTCAGGCGTCTTCACACCACTTGCCCAATGAGATATGCCGTTTCCCTGGTTGAAGCGATAGTTTCCCCCGCCACTAAGACTTAACCTGAATTTATCCAGCTTTTTATGGTATGTAACCAGGAGATCGGAGTTCCACTCAACTCCATTATTCATGCTCTGACTCATTTTTCCTGTCCCACTGTAGATGGTAGGTCTTCCGGGATTTTCCTGGTCCCGCTTTCTTTTGTTAGAAAAATCAAAACCCGACCGGGCCATGAAATCAAGGTTTTTGGCAATCTCCCAGTCCAGCGAGAACATGGCCTGCATCCTGTTCTTTTCATCCTCATTTTGCACGTTGTTCAGGATCCAGTAAGGGTTGCTAAAGGTATTATCGGCCGACCACTTCATCTCACTTCCATTCGCTTCAACCGTATTGTATTTCAACGACTCCAGGGAGATACTTCTTGGTAATATGTTGAGTGCCTGTACCAGGTTTAAGCCACTTTCGGAGAGATGTGGTCTGTTGTTTACCCTGGATCGGATGTAGGTCAGTTTTCCATCGAAATTCAACTTCTCTCCCAATTTGGATGAACCGCGCAGGGTTATTGTTTGTCTGCTTAAGTCATTGTTTGGCAAGATGCCTTTCGAATCCTGGTTGGTAATTGATGCACGGAACAGTGTTGTTTCATTGCCACCATTGAATGCAACCGTATTTGTAAAAGTTGATCCTGTACGGAAAAACTGATCATACGGATTGGGCTGCCGGGTTAACACCGTGGGGTTCCCTGTCCAGTCGATCGCCTCCTGTCCCTCTATTTTAGGACCATAACTCCAGATCTGGGGGTGATCCAATCTGGCTCCGGTCATCTCAGGATAGTCACCAAACGCACCCTGTGCATAGTCGTACTGAAAATCGGGTGTTACCATGGGTGATTCCATCGAAAAATTTGAAGAAAAGGTAACCCCGATTCCCTCCCTTGCCTTTCCCTTTTTGGTGGTTACCAGAATAACACCATTTGCACCTCTCGAACCATAAACAGCTGCTGCCCCGGCCCCTTTTAAAATGCTTATGGACTCAATATCTTCAGGATTCAGATCAGACAATGCATCTCCACCGTCTTTGCCACCCCATCTGCCACCACCACCATAACCGGCCTCCATCGGAATACCATCAATAACAAACAACGGCCGGTTGTTTCCAAGCAAAGATGAGACTCCGCGCAAAATAACCCGCGACGATCCATCCACACCTGTTGGTGCTTTTGTGATTTGCAAACCAGCTACTTTTCCGGCCAGCGAGTTGATGGGGTTATTCTCCTGAGCCTGGTTTAATTGTTCACTTCCAACCTGGCTGATTGAATATCCAAGGGAGCTCTTGTTTCGCTTAATGTTTAAAGCTGTTACAACTACCTCTTCGATCGATTTAATGTTCTCTTCCAGGACAACAATGATTTCGCTTCTCCCGTTTATGGGAACTTGCTGTGTTTCAAACCCGATGAATGAGAACTGCAGCATCTCATATATATCGGGAACCTCGATTTTGAAATTGCCATTAACATCTGTGATAACACCTGCTGTACTGCCCGTTATTACCACATTCACTCCGGGCAATCCCCGGGAATCATCCCTGGTGGTTACGTTCCCGGTAACTGTCCCGGACTGCCTGATGGCGCCTTCGGGAACAACAACAATCAAATTCTCTGCGTTCCGGCGAAAAGTGAGATTGGTCTGATCTTCCAGTTCCTGAATGACCTCATCTATTGTTTTATTATCAATGTCCAGGCTGATCTTTTTGTTCAGATCAACCAGGTCGTCGCTGAAAAAGAACCGGTATCCACTCTCTTCCTGAATGGCAGCCAAAACCTCTTTCAAAGGGGAATTCTTAATGCGCAGTGAGATATTTTCCTGCGAAAATCCCATACCTGAAATGAGAAGAAAGCATATAAGCAGGGCTTTAAATTTCATTTGTAATTATCTATTTATCATTTTCTTTTCAATCTGACAATCCCGTTATCAATTTCATAATTCAAATGTGCAGCCATTCCTATGGCTTCAAGGACCTGTTCAATGGTTTCATTTTCAAACGTTCCTGTAAACGTCAGCTCTTTAAGTGCTTCATTTTCAAAATGGATCTTCACACCGTACTTCCTTTCCAGCTTTATAGCCATCTCCCCTAGAGTTTCACTGTTAACAGACAGGGTTCCCTCTTTCCATAAAGTTGATTTCAGGGGATCAATTCCTTTTGACACCAGGTAAGATGGATTTTGCGATGTTTTATAATAGACGACACGCTGATTGGGTTCAAGCATGACCTCGTCAACCGGGTTTTCTTCATATTTGTTGCGGGTAATACCAATACTTCCTTCAATCAGCGTTGTTTCAACGGTGTTCTCTTCCGGATAGGATTTTACATTGAAAGTGGTTCCGTACGCTTTTATTCTTAAATCAGCTGTGCGAACAAGAAACGGGGCTTTGGGATGGGTCTCTACATTAAAACAGGCCTCGCCGGAAAGAAAAACCTCCCGCTGTTTTCTTCCGTATTCATTTGAGTATCGAAGATGTGTCCCTGCATTCAACCAGATGGTTGTCCCATCAGGCAATAAGATCTCAGATCTGGCGTCGTAGGGAGCGCTTATTTCATAATAGCTAAGATCTTTGGAGGAAGAGTGCATCATGCTGTATGATATTGCAGCAGAAATAATCACGCCAAGAATAAATACAGCTGCGAATCGTGGCAACCAGTAAAGAATCGTTGTTACCTGCTTTTTCTCTTCAGTTTTTAAAGTGTGGACTTTTTGTTGTAATAATTTCCAATCTTTATCAATAACCTTATTGTTAGAGGGAGTGACAACTTCTGTCATCCCCCAGATTTTTTGAAAATCATTAAACTGCTCAACTGCTTCTGGACTGCTTTTTAACCACTCTAGAAGGTGCAATTCATCACTTTCGGAAATGGTTCCTTCGAAATATCTTACAATGATCTGCTTATACCTGTCATCCATAATACTTAAGGAAATCGAAATGGAAAAATCACTTACAGATGGTGCCTGAGTTTTTCGCGAAGTGTTTTTAACGAGCGGTAAATTTGTGTCTCTACGGTCCTGGGCGAAATCTTTAGTTTTTCGGCTATTTCTTTGGTTTTCAACTGATCGAATCTGCTCAGCCGGAATATTATACGCCTCTGTTCAGGCATCTCATCAATGGCCTGTTCCAAATCTCTTTGAAGGTTGTTGAATGAAAGGGTCGAAAACGCATTATCCTCATCCGGGTCTGCTAATCCGGGTTCAAAACTGAATAGCAACTCACTGATACCAGCACCTCTTTTTTCTCTCTTCAGGTGATTTAACGATCTGTTTTTTACCGCTGTAAACAAATATGATTTCACTGCATTTTTGTGACGCAACCGCTCCTTTTCTTCCCAGAATCGAACCAGAACATCCTGAACAATATCTTTTGCAGTATCGGCTCCGCCAACAAATCTTGAGGCATACAGGCAGAGGTCTGAATAGTGGTTATGAAATATCTCTTGAAACGCTTTAACATCTCTATCTGAATTGGCACTTTGAAGCCGTCTGGATGTGAGGGTTCTACTATTCAACCGCGAAATATACAAAGTTGAAAGTGAGTTTCATTAGTAATTATCAATTTATTTGGCTTCGCCGAGCTCGCAAGCTCGGTTCATTGGTCTAATGTAACTCCGAATTGCGTAGGAATCGCTGAAAGCAACGGCTCGGGGAGTTGAGGGGCATGATAGATCTCTATGTTCGATATGGTAAGCGGGCCCTTTGAATCTGTAATGTGGATACGAATCTTTGAGGAGGTTACATCGTCGAATCTCAATATTCGTTTGTATCCAATGGTAGTCTGGGAATCAATCTCTTTCCATGCACCATCGGTAAATGCTTCCAGTGAGAAGCTTTTAATGCGTTGTCCAAGAGGAATATACTCCTGTATGAGAACGCTGTTACAGGTGGTCTCTTTACCGAAATCAATGGTTAGAGAAGCACTTATTATGCCCTCATCTGTCGCCCAGTAGGTACTGTTATCTTCATCAATGACATTCCTGCCATGGAATTTCGATGAATTTCCCCGGTGATTAGAGGTCTCAATACCAACCCCTTTTGCAAGGTTTGTTTTAAAATCATTTTTGAGTACCCCGGCCATCTTATATAGCTGTTCAATATCGTTATCGTGAATAAGCCCCCTGTTGTCTACGGGGATATTCAATATGAGCGAGGCATTTCTTCCCACGGATTGATAATAGATCTCAACAAGTTGTTTAAAGGATTTAACCTTATGGTCTTCAGATGGATGGTAATACCAGCCAGGTCTTGTTGAAACATCCACCTCAGCGGGGACCCAATGGGTTCCGTCTTCCTGGCCATATGGCAACAGATGTGAGTCTGGAGAACCCGGCCAGAATTCATCTCTTTTTAGTGTACTCCAATTGGTCTCTCCGGCCCATCCTTTCTCATTTCCAACCCACCTTACATCTGGTCCGCCATCACTAAACAACATCGCATCAGGCTGGTTATCCCTTACTATTTTCCTTGTGTTTGTCCAGTCATAATAGGTTTTTCTGTCTATCCTGCGTTCCTCATTCGCTCCGCCGTAATATCCGGTTCCTCCATTGGCTCCGTCAAACCAAACTTCGAAAATATCCCCGTAATTTGTCATCAGTTCGGTCAGCTGACTTCTGTAATAGGTAATGTACTCTTTTGTACCATAACCGGCGTGATTCCGATCCCATGGAGAGAGGTACAATCCCAGTTTAAGTCCGTGCGCTTTACAGGCATCGGCCAACTCCTTAACAACATCACCTTTACCCTCTTTCCAGGGAGCGTTTTTTACAGAGTGTTCCGTGTACGCTGAAGGCCAAAGGCAAAAACCGTCATGGTGCTTGGCTGTCAGTACGATTCCTTTCATCCCAATATCCTTGCATACTTTTGCCCATTGCCGGCAATCCATTTGCGTGGGATTGAACAGTTCCGGTGATTCACTACCCAGGCCCCATTCTCTGTCTGTGAATGTATTTATACTAAAATGAATAAAGGCATAAAACTCCAGCTCATGCCATTTGAGCTGGCTCGCTGAAGGCAATGGTCCGATTGGTTCCGGGGGTGAAGGTTGATTGCAGGAAAAGGAGAGAATAGCAGTAAGTAATATGGCAAAAAATGAATGGTTCATCTTTTTATGCTATTAAAAGTTAATTCTGTTCCCCCTCTCCAATGAATCCACCGGTGATGCGGGTGAGTTGGGTTTTGGAGTTGATCAGGTTGTAGATGGCCCGCAGGCGGCGTACCGAAGCGTTCAGGTAGATGAGCTGGACATCCCGGTAGTTGAAAGAGTTGATCACCCCGGAGCGGTATTTCTCCTCCGAGATGGAGAGGTTCAGCTGTGCCGCATCCAGGTTTTCGCCTGCTACATTCAGCAATTCGATCCGTACCCCGTGGTAGTCGAACAGGTTGAACAGTTCGTTGGTAAGGGCATGCTCCATCTCTGTGGTCTCTATCCGGGTCACCTCTTCGTTGATCCGGGCCACCTCCACGGAGCGTCTTCGGACCCCTGCACTGTAGATATCGAAGGAGAGGCGGAGGTTGCCGTATGGACCCATGGTTGAGTTGTTCACGGAGGAGCTCCACGACTGACTGTAATCCATACCGGCTCCCAGGGAGAGGGTGGGTGAGTAAGCCGCTTTTTTCATGGAGGTTTCGTTCTCCTGCAACAGCAGGTTGACATACTGGTTTTTCAGTGCCTGGTTGCCCGACTTCATCTTGTCGAGCAGATCGGCAAGTATGTATTCGGTGGTGTCGGCTTCGAAGGGCTCGTTGAAACCCCAGGTTTTGACAGGTTGTTCACCCATCATGAAGTTGAGGTTCCGGATGGCATTTCTTACAACCACCTCCTGGTTCATGAAGTTGGCCTTGTCGGTGAGGTAGAGGTTCTGGGCCTGCAGCACATTGTAGGTGACCGATCCGCCCAGTGATTTCCGCTCCTGTTCATACCGGTAGCGGTCGTCGGAGAGCTTCATCACCGTCTCCAGCACCTTCAGCTGCTCCTGCTGAAGCAGCACATTGTAGTAACCAAGGATTACATCTTCGATGGTGCTTTCGATCATCACACCCAGCATCCCTTCGGAGAGCGATTCCAGGTGCTCCAGTTTCGACTTGGTGATGTTGACCCGGAATCCGTCAAACAATATCCAGTTGAGCCCGATCCCGGCAGAGAGACGGCCCGAATAGGAGTCATTAAGCAGGTCATAACTGTTGTTATCGGAGGCGTCGAACCCGATGGTGGGATAGCGGCCCGCGTTGCCCCAGTGGTTGTTAATGCCAGCAATTTCGGCACCGGCACGGGAGATGATCAGCCCGTAGTTTTTCTCCATGGCAAGGCCGATGGCACCCGAAAGGGTGAGCTCATCCTGCGAGCGGACCGGTTGAAATATAAGCAGTCCGGCAAGGAGGGGTATGGTTATCTTAATCCTGGTCATCACAATCTTTTTTTTCTGTTCCGTTCCATTTGCCCCTGTTCTCTTCAAATCTAAGTTTTCTCTTGTTCTGGATGATGGCTGTTTCAACCTCTTCTCTTGTGGGTTTTATACCTGTCCAGAGATACCGGGTGTAAACCCTTGCATCGTTCAGCAACATGATCAGTACCGGGAAGAAGATCAGGATAAAGATCGTCCCCAGGGCCACACCATAAGCGAGGCTGATGGCCATGGGGATCAGGAACTGGGCCTGTACACTCTTCTCAAAGAGCATGGGAAACAGGCCAATACTTGTAGTAATAGAGGTGAGGATAATGGGTCTGAGCCTCACCTTGCCCGCCTCCTTAACCGCATCGGGCACCTTCCACCCATCAATGAGCAGACCGTCAAACTTGGCAAAGAAGACGATGGCATCGTTGATGATCACACCGGTCAGTGCCACGGCACCCCACAGGCTCATGATCGACAGTGACATACCGTGCAGGCCGTGTCCCCAGGCAACGCCCAGCAGCGATACGGGAATCATTATAAGTATAATGAAGGCTTTGGGGACACTCCTGAAATGGAGTACCAGGATCATGAAGATAATGGCAAAGGCGATCTTGAAATATTTGCCCGCCTGACCCATTGCCTCCTTGCTGTAGCGCTGCTGTCCCTGGTAGATGTACCTGATCCCGGCAAATTGGGCTGTCAGCTGGGGCATGATCTCCCGTTCGATCTGTTCAATGATCTCGGGAACCTGGGCCATGGGATCCATGGTCTCGGCCTCTACCCTGATCTCGCGTGAACCATTGAAACGCTTGATGGCAACCGGACCCCTCTCAAGGTGATAATCGGCCAGTTCCAGAAGGGGAAACTCCCCTGATGGAGTTTTGATCTTCATATTCTCCAACTGTCCCAGGGTAAGCCGGTCCGATTTGGGATAGCGTACCCAGACCCTCAGCTCATCCCTTCCCACCTGCAGGCGCTGGGCCTGGGCTCCGTAAAAGCCTTGCCGCACCTGCCGGGCAATGGTGGTTTCATCAAGTCCCAGGAAGTAAGCCTTTGCTTTGAGATCGAGCCGGATCTCCTGTTTACCCAGGGCGATGTTCTCGGTTACATCTTTCAGCTGGGGCATCTCCCTGAGCCGTGCCAGCAGGAACTCTTTGGCCTCTTCCAGCTCATGCATGTTCTTTCCCATGAGTCCGACCGATACCGGAGCACCCCACCTGCTGTGGCCGTACCCCCCTGCGGAGAATTTTCTGGCTTCGGCCACATGCCCGATCTTTCTGCTCACTCTGGTGGAGATATCGCGGCCCGAAAGGGGATATCCCTCCAGGTCGACCGGGTATACATTGATACTGCCGGCGTGGGCGCCTCTCTCCTGGCCGCTGAAAGCACTGCCCAGCCTTTTGCTTGTTCGTTCGATGATGTTATGATCAAGTCCAAGCTCCTCCACAATGTCATCATTCACCTCCCAGATCGCCTTTTCAAACTGCTCCAGAAACTCGAGGGTCTGCTTCTCCCCGTTACCCGGAGTAAAGGCTACGTTGAGGGTGAAGTTGTCAAAGTCCACCATTGGAAAGAAGGTCCACTTGATCTGTCCTCCCATAAAAAGTCCTGCAGTAATCAGCATCAGGGCGATGGGGAAACTCAATGCAATGTAGCGCCATTTCACCAGCCAGTTGAGGAAGTGCTGGTAGACACGGTTGCGCAACCAGGTAATGAAGCCTTCGAAATACCTTCTTATTCCACGGTTTTTTGCCTCCAGGCTTTTCCGGCTCAGCACCTTTCCACTTCCCAGGTGTGCCGGGAGGACCAGGAATGCTTCGAACAGAGAGAAGGCCAGGGAGGCGATCACCACGATGGCAACATGAAGCATCATCTCCATCCGGGTTCCGGAGAGGAACAGCAATGGTGAGAAAGCCACAATGGTGGTAGCTACAGAGGTGAGCACAGCGGGCATTACCTCCATGGTTCCGTCTACGGCAGCGTGCATGGGGCTTTTACCCCGCTCGAAGTGGAGGTATATATTTTCCGCGATCACGATCCCGTCATCCACCAGGATCCCGATCACCAGGATCATTCCGAACAGCGACTGAAGGTTGAGGGTGATACCCACAAAATGTGCTGCCACGAACATGGCCAGGAAGCTGAAAGGAATACCCCAGGCAACCCATAAAGACAGTCTGAAACTCAAGAACATAGAGAGCGCAATCACCACCAGGAACAATCCCAGCAACCCGTTCCTTGTAAGCAGGTCCAGCCGGCTCTGCAGGATATCCAGGTAGGCCCTTGAAACAATAATCTCCACCCCCTGGTTTCGCTGGTTAAACTCGGCAATGTACCCGTTGGCATATGCGGTAATCTCATCCAGGTCCTCCTCGGGCAGTTTCTCAACACTGATCGAGACCGAGGGTTTTCCGTTGGTCCATCGCTTGTTGGGCGAGTCGGCGAATTTTACCTTCACCTCTGCCACATCGCGGATGTGGATATAGCCACCATCGGATTCACCACGCAAAATGATGTTGCCGATCTTATTGGGATCAGCACTTCTTGAACGGAGCCTGATCAGGTACTCCTCATCCTGGGATTTGATCTCTCCACCCGATATATCCTGGTTGTTGTTCTGAATCGCCCTCACAATCTGGTCGAATGTGAGGTTGTGCCGCAGCAACACCTCCTCTTTGATCTCCACTGAAATCTCAGGCTGGGGATAGCCGGAGATGGAGATCTGGCTCATTACGCCAGAGTTCAGAAAATCCTCCTCTACCCGCTGAGCATGCTCCTTCATGGTCATCAGGTCCATGTCGTGTCCATCCACCGGCACAAGCTCAAGACGCAGTGCCCCGGCCATGGAGCGCCTTTTGGAAACAATAGGCCTTTCAGCGGCAGAGGGCAGGGAGGAGATCCCGTCCACGGCGTTTTTCACCTCCTGCATCACTTCATTAATGGGGTACTCCCCGTTGGTTTCAATGGAGACGCTACTCATGTTCTCCACCGAGGTGGATGTGATCTCCTTGATCCCGATCAATCCCCTGACCGCCTCCTCGATCCGGGTGGTTACACCCTCTTCCATCTCAATGGGGGATGCTCCGGGATAGAAGACAGAGACGGTTAACATACGGCTTTCCAGCTCAGGGAAGAATGATTTCTTCAGTGACATGTAGCTTAACCCCCCAGCCAGGACGACGATGGCTATGATCAGGTTGGCATAAACGGGGTACTCGACAAATCGTTCAATCAGTTTTCTCATGATCAGTGTCCCGTTTTCTTCTTACCATTCTTCTTATCCTTATCAGACCCGGCCTCTTTCGCAGCCTTCATGTGCGGGTGCATGGGCCCCTGCTTGTCAAGCTGCACCAGTGTCCCTTCCGACACATTGATCAGCTGCTGGACCACCAGCGAATCGCCCAGGGGAAGGCCGTTGAAAATGAGGGTTCGCTCATTCACTTTGACCACGTGGATCTCCCGTTTTGCAAGGCGTCCGTTTTTCACAACAAAAACATGGTTGGTATTGAATACCGAGCTTCTCGGGATCTCCATTACCCCTTCGATGGGTCTTACCGGGAAGGTGGCATCCAGGTACTCTCCTGCCAGCAGGGGTTGCTTCCTGTTGTTGGAGATGCGGATGAACACCTCCTGCGACTGTGTATTTTCATCCACATATTCACTTTTCCGGATCACCTTTCCACTCCAGGTCAGCTCCCGGTTTTCGGAATGCACCGTGACAGGATCACCCGGTTTTACCCATGAAGCTTCGATACGGGGCAGCGGCACCTCCAGCTCCAGTCCGTCGGTACGGATGGCCCTGGCTACCCTGCCCCCTGTGTTGGTGTATGCTCCAATCTCCATGTAGACCTCCTTGTAGGTCCCGTTAAAGGGGGCCCTTATGGTTCTCCGCTGCAGCTGCAGCTGGTCACTCTGTATGCTGTAGTACTCACTGATCACATTCCTGCTGGCCAGGAAGATCCTTAGCTTGTCATTGTTGATTTCGGGCAGATCGGGTAGTGGTTGATCCACGCTGATAGCGGAGAAGAACTCCTTAAAACTTTTTTCAGATTCCGGAAAATCGATCACCAGGTCGGGCAGGATCCCTGCCAGCATATTCTGGTACTTGCTTTTTCTGGCTTTCAGTGAAAGGATGGCCTCATCAGGGTAGATGACAAACAGTACATCTCCCTTTGAAAAACCTGCCCCCTTTTTCAAGGCAACCCTCCCGGGTTCAATTCTCCCCGAAGCTTCCGATACAATATCTATTTCAGCTACAGAGGCCAGTCTACCGGGACCTGTAACACGTGAAGGGATGTTGCTGTACTTCACCGGTTCAAATTCCACATACCTGCGGGCTTCAAAAGAGTGAGGCGCAGGCGGTGGCTCCTTCTGGGCCTTTAAAAAACGCATTAATCCCCAGGCCAGTGCGATGATGAATATTACGCTGACAACGATGACAATTCTCCTGTCTATTTTTCTCATTTTCTGATGCTAAAGTCAAATTGGTTACAAATATAGCTATTTAGACAAATTCCAAAGAAAAAAGTTTAACGAGTTACGTTAAATAATTATTGTTTATCGATAAATCCAAAAGGGAGGCCAGCTTAGATGAGTGATTATTATCCCTGTCACTATAAGATGCTTACCTTTGGATATGCATATCCGGCATTCCTGTCAGGAAGGGAGTATCGACCGGTTCAACCTTTTCAAGGGTCACATCTACAAAACGGTTCCTGGCCGGATTGCCGGTTTGGAAGTGAACAGGGAGGTAGTGCTCGCCATATCCGCGGGCGATCCCCTTCTCATCCACCCGCTCCACCAGCACCCGCTGCTGCCGGCCAACCATCGACTGCAAATATTGAATGCGAATCTCTTCTGACAGCTTGCGGATAACTTCACTTCGCTCGCTTTTGATGCGCTCCTCCAACTGCTCCTCAAAGCGGTCGGCCCGGGTCCCTTTCCGCCTCGAATACCGGAATGTATGTACATGGCTGAAGCGGGCCTCTCTGACAAAGTCGACGGTTTGCTGAAAATCCTCTTCACTCTCACCGGGGAATCCCACGATCACATCGGTGGTGAAGTTAAAATCGGGTATCTCTCTGCGGAATTGCTCCACCACCTCCATAAAGGAGCTGGCCGTATACATTCTGCGCATTCTCTTCAGGATCGATTCAGATCCGCTCTGGATACAGAGGTGAAGGTGCGGGGCCATTTTCGGATGTTGGAACAGGCGGAGGAAACCGGGACCGAACCCGTCGGGCTCCATGGATGAGATCCGGACCCTGAAATCACCCGGCAGCTCCAGGACCTTCTCAATGGCACCTTCAATGGTGGTTCCGTTATGGTCGTACCGGCCTATGTTGACCCCGGTGATCACGATCTCTTTGAAACCGTTATCCACCACCCGGCGGACATTGTCCAGGATCTGATCCATGGGGCGGCTTATGGCACGACCCCTTACCGATGGCACAATGCAGTATGTGCAGAAGTTGTCGCATCCATCCTGCACCTTGATGGAGGTGCGCGTATGAAGGCTTTTGTCCACCGTTTCAAAACCGAACCTGTCGCCCCTGTATGCATCGGGATGGACCACCTCACCTTTAAAGTGGGCATCGATGAGTGAGACGATCTGACTCTTGCGCTGGTTGTCCACCACGTAGGTGACCTGGTCGCTGGTCTCCAGCTGCTCTTTGTGGTTGTTGGCCATGCACCCGGTTACCACCACCAGACCATCACGGTTCTTTCGGGCAGCGTGACTGATGGTGTTTCTCGATTTCTGATCACTCTGGTTGGTGACCGTACAGGTGTTGATTACTGTGATGTCGGCCGGAGTGGAGAAATCGACCACCTCATAACCTGCCTGGTGAAACTGGGTGACCAGTGCATCGGTTTCATACTGGTTCAGACGACAGCCCAGTGTTTTGAATGAGACTCTTTTCATTCCTGCAAAGATAGTGAAGATGATCAGATGGTGCTGTGATGATGTGCCCCGTATTGCCTGAAGGTGCAATCTTTCATGGCACAGATCTCACAGGTATACTCCCTGTATTGGACCGACCTTCCCATTGCGATCACACCACTAACAGATTTAACAGGGACCATCAGCGAGGATTCGGAAAGTGTTACTCCGCAACAGCCATCCGGAAAGAGGCTGAAAAGCTTCTGTTGTTCACCTGTCTCCCAGGCACAGTAACCCGGACTGTACCGGTTGGTGACTTTCAGCTCCCTGCTGACTGCTTCCCTGCGCACATGTTCATGGATCTGACCGGCCACCGATTCGGCGATGGCCGATCCAACCAGGTCGGCAATATAACCCTCCAGGTAATCCCCCTTGTTGAGGAGTGATCTGGAGAGCTCCTCCGGACCCGGACCAGCAGTTGAGATGAAAAAGAGGTAAGCGTCGGCACCCTTCAGCATGTTTCGGATGATCTTCCCGGTATGGAAACGGGCTCCCTCGATGGCAATCTCCTCACCGGAAGCGGAGGGTGTAGCATCCACAGAGACAACCCCGCCCCGGGGCGACATGACTTCTCTGCACTCCCTGATTGTTGTGTCGATCAGCTGCATGGTATGCTGATCCACCTCCCCGCCAGGTACCCCCAGCAATGAATGGATCTCATTGGGATCAATCTTGATCTGAGATGGGTCGACCACAATTTTCACATGTTCCACCTCCGCAAGATAGGAACCATATGTTAAAAGAATCATAAAATTGCCCGAATATATCTACTATATGTGAAGCTCCTACTATGTTTGCTGATTTGAAACAGCTGATATGTCCGGTCTATCCACTGGTCCGTAAGCGATAACTCTTTCGGGGTTCATAAGTTTTTCGTTATCAGGGGCTGAAATAGAGTATTTTGGATTCCTGATAGATCAATTTGTGAACCCTGGTTTCAGGAAATCAGAAGAGATGGCGTATACTATTTTTTTTAAAAGAGCCTGGCTCGTTGTAGCAGGAGTAACTGTAGCATTGGTTGCCTGGTCACAGACTCCTCAGAACTTTCAGTACCAGGCAGTGGTAAGGGACAGGTTGGGCAACCTGCTCAATGAACAGCGTGTTGATTGCCAGGTTGACCTTATAAAAGGAGCGTTTGATGGTCCGGTGGTCTATTCCGAGACACATTTAGCAGAGACAAATGCATACGGAGTGGTCTTTCTGGAGATCGGATCGGGCAGCACCACGGATGATTTCTCAGCCATTGATTGG
This sequence comes from Bacteroidota bacterium, assembly GCA_039714775.1. Lineage (GTDB taxonomy): Bacteria > Bacteroidota > Bacteroidia > Bacteroidales. The sequence continues at coordinate 12,418 of JBDLIQ010000020.1, read as the reverse complement.
GGAGCAGAATCCTATTTTCTCAGGCTCTGGGTAAATGGAGATGAAGTAGGAACTTCACAGCTGCTGAGTGTATCGTCCGCCGGAAACTCGTCAGGAGGTATTCTCGAACCGGGAAACCCGGGAATCCCACAGATGACCGGGGAGCAGATCCTGAACCAGGAGCGGGTCACCGGGAAAACCATTTTCAACCGGGACCGCAATGCCCTGCAAATCTATAACGGTACCAACTGGATCGCATTTGACGGAGCCTGCTGGCCTCCAACCCCGGAAGCGGATGCAGGGGACCATTTTTTAAATACAATGGATGAGGTTTTAACCCTTAAGGGCAATGTCCCTCCCCCCGGTTCGACAGGAGTATGGAGCGTAGTTGATGGTGATGGAGGAGTATTTGCTGACTCATCCGATTCAAAGACCAGTTTTTCACGGGACCCATTCGGCAGCTCCACTTTGCGCTGGACCATCTCCAATGAGTGTGGGGAGAAGCATGATGATTTAAAAGTCTATTCAAACCATTATATTATTGGAGATGTGATCTATCCTGTAGATGAAAAGATGTATTGGTTTCAGCCTCCCAATTCTGATCCGTACATCAGGTTACTGACAAAAGATGTGAAGAAGGACAACCCACAGCTTCTGAAACTCCATGTTAAAATGGGGCTGAATCAGATTGCCGGAACTTACTCATGGAGTCCTGAAGATCATGCAATTGTTGGAACCTATGACATTGGGGTCACATCGAATTTTGCCGGGATGACATTCGATTGGACCTCTAAAGGTGCACAGGGATCGGGATTAATGGTTGTTGAGGAGTTATCCCGGGATAATTATCTGGTTGTTTTCAGGGCTGTTTTATCAATCGGCATCTGGGATTATAATACAGGTTATTTCGTTGAAACTCATCAGGAGAATCTGAATTTTTATTATGTTGGTGAAATCATGCATCTGCCCAGATTTTAGCACCCGGTTTTAATGACCTCTCAGGTCTGACCATCTTTTTCTCAGTTTTCCTTTATCTTGTAGATCCATCCTGACATTTTGTCCGCTTCAGTCGGATGGCTTAATATTTGGACGGATTTCGGAAATTACTTGTGAATGATTAATGTCCAACAGATAAAGAGCCGGTACAACAGGTTGTGCAGGCTGGTCTCCTCCCGAAGGGTGAAAGATGCCCTTGATGTGCTCAATGGCCTGGTGAGTGAATCGGGATTCAGCGATTTTTTTATCCAGCAGGAGCACCTTGAGCATACCTATGAGCAGATGCTCAATTATATGCTGGAGGGTATACAGGATCCTGAAAGGGAGCGTGTCTATCAGAAACTGCTCACCTCAATCCTGGAGCTGGCCGATCGGGTGAAGAACCGGCTGATGGAGAAACACTCCGGGTGGCACACCTATATATTGAAGCAGGAGCTGGACCGGAAGCAGGAGCTGACAGGCAATAAGGTGATCGAAACCATGGATGACCTCTCCTTTAAAAGGGAGCTTGATGAGATGATCGATGAAACCCGGGTCTCTCCGGGAGCCAGTGAGGAGCGCAGAAGGAGGCTCTCCATGGAGATTTTCAGGCACCTGTGGCTGAGCAACCGGTATGATGAGGCCGAAAACAGCCTTTCCGCTGCCATCCTCTCCTGTCACGATTTTCTCTGGTATGAAAAGTCGCTGTTTATCAGCGGGATCCTTCTCTCCGGACTCAGGTACTGGGATGAAGAGAAGGTGCACCGGCTCATCGATTTTGCCAGCGAAGAGGAGCAGGAGGTCTCTGCCAGGGCCATCGTCGCACTGGTGATCCTTCTTTACAGGTATGACAGCAGGATCGAATTTTATCCCAACATCATTCACAGGTTGAAACTGGTGAAAGAGGAGCTGAAACTTGAAGAGAGTTTCGAAAAAATTGCCCTGCAGCTGATCCGGACCCGCGACACGCTGGAGATTGGCCGGAAACTGCAGGAGGACCTGATGCCCGAGATGGCGAAGCTGAGGCCCAAGCTGGAGGATAAGCTGAAGATGGATGATATCAGTGATGAGATGCTGGAGGAGGGGAGGAATCCTGACTGGCAATCGATGTTCAGCGAGTCGGATGATCTCTACAGGAAGGTGGATGAGTTTATGAAACTGCAGATGGAGGGGGCCGATGTCTATATGACCACCTTTGCCCACCTCAAGCAGTTCCCCTTTTTTAACGAGCTTACCAACTGGCTGGTTCCCTTCCACAAAGAGAATCCGGACCTTTCCGAGATCTACTCTTCAAGGAGTGATGCGTTTGACCCGGATATTTTCGTGGATGGACTCAGGCAAACACCATTTCTGTGCAACAGCGATAAGTACAGCTTCATTTTTAACCTGAAGTTCCTGCCCGATGAGCAGAAGAAGATGCTCTCCACCGCTTTTTTAATGGAGTTGGAGGGAATGCAGGAGATGCTCGCAGATGAGAAGCTTACATCGGGCGACTTCACCAAAAGAACAGTATTTATCCAGTATATTCAGGATCTCTACCGTTTCTTCAAGATATCTCCCTTTAAGAATGAATTTGAGGATGTGTTTGAGGGCAAGCTCGATCTTTACAGGTCCTGGTTTTTCCGGGAGATTATAGAGGGTGAGTCCGTCACCGGAAACATTGCCGAGTATCTGTTTGAGAAGGAGCACTACGAAGAGGCGCTGGACATTTTCAAGATGATGCTGGAATCGCGGCCGGATGACCGCGAATTGCTGGAAAAGGCAGGATATTGCTACCAGAAAGATGGCAAATACGAGCAGGCCATTCGCTCCTATTCAAGGATCAGCCTGGCCGGTGAGCAGAATCTCTGGACACTGAAGAACCTGGGGATCTGTTACCGTAAAGTGAATGATTATGAATTGGCCCTGGAGGTGTATGAAAAGGCGGCAGCCCTGCAACCTGATGATACCACCATCGAATCACTGACCGGCTATTGTCACCTGAAGCTGGGGGATTACCAGACCGCCCTGAAGCACTATTTCAAAATTGAGTACCTGAATCCGGGGAATCAGCATATCCTGAGGCCCATCGCCTGGTGCTATTTTGCATTGGGTGAGCTTGAGAAGTCGGACAGATACTTCACAAAGGTGTTTGAGCTGAAACCGGGATACTATGATTACATCAACTATGGTCATGTACAATGGGCACTTGGAAATAAGAAGGATGCCATTGAACTTTATATCCAGTCGCTGAGGGACCTCCAGTTTGAAATGGTTGATTTTCTGAAAACCATGAAGGAGGATGAGTCAATCCTGGTACAAAACGGCATCAATCAGAAGGAGATCCCCCTGATGCTTGATTATCTTCATTACCGCCTGGTGAAGTAAAAAAAAGGAAATAAAAAAAAGCGGTTCGATATTGAAGAAAAAAAGCCATGGAATTCAACCCGTCTCTATGAGAATGGAATGGTATCGAACCGCTCTAAAACAAAGATAGGTGTTTTAGTCTTACCCTACATGGTCAGAAATAAACGAAATCGGGCCTTTGGTCAAATATATTGACCAATAATTGGTTTGCCAGGCGGCTCGCTCCGATTCTGAACCGTTCCGGGTTGATCCAGTCTTCACCCAGTATCTCCTTCACAATGGTGTAGTAGAGCAGTGCTGTTTCGGTATCCGAGATACCTCCTGCCGGTTTGATCCCGATCTTTTTTCCTGTGCGGTTGTAATAGTCTTTGATGGCCTGGCACATAACAATCATCGCTTCGGGTGTGGCGCCCGGGGATACCTTACCCGTCGATGTCTTTATGAAATCGGCTCCGGCACCGATGGCAAGCAGGGCAGCCTTGCGGATAAGCGAATAATCCTTAAGGCTTCCTGTTTCAAGGATAACCTTGAGGTGCAGTGATCCGATGCGTTGTTTGATCACATGGATCTCATACTCCACATATTCGTACTCCTCCATAAGGAATTTACCAACGGGCAGTACAATATCTATCTCTTCGGCACCCTGTCCGATGGCCTGTTCGATCTCCATCACCTTGATGTTGGTGAAGGTCTGGGAAGAGGGGAAACCACCACCAACCGATGCGATGTTCACCAGTGGACTCACAAGGGCCTCCTTCACTACCGATACAAGTTCGGGATAGACACATACAGCTGCCACTGCAGGCATTGAAGGGTAGGCTTCACTGAGTGAATTCAGCTTCTCACACATCTCTGTGACATTGTGGATGTTGTCCTGTTCACTGAGGGTGGTCAGGTCGATCAGGCTGAAGATCTTTTTAAGAATCTCCTTGTCATCACCTGGGGGGACCACTCCCTTAATACGGTTCAGCTGTTTGGCAACCTCGCCTGCATCTACTGTCGTGTTGAAATCGGTAAGGATCTTCATGTGTCTGAAGTTCTATCTCTCAATTTATAGATTTTTGTTGATGATACTCCAAATCTCCGGGGATTTTTCTCAGAATTTCCTGTTTAATGTTTCCATTGAGATTCTCCTTACTCCCTGTTTTTTGTGTCGATCAGGATGGTCACCGGTCCGTCGTTGGTCAGGTTGACCTGCATGTTGGCACCAAATTCACCCGTGGATACCGGCTTCCCCAGGTCAGCCTCCACCTGGCCAATGAACTGTTCATACAGGGGGATTGCCGTTTCGGGAGGCGCCGCCTTTATATAGGAGGGGCGGTTCCCCTTCCGTGTGCTGGCATGCAGTGTGAACTGGCTGACGATCATCACCTCTCCGCCGGTTCCCGAAACCGGCAGGTTCATCACCCCCTTCTCATCATCAAATATCCTTAGCCTGCATAATTTTCCACTCAGCCAGCGGATGTCGTCCGTGTTATCCGTCTCCTCAATGCCAAGAAGGATCACCAGGCCGGCGCCCATGGTCTGTTCCGATTGCCCGTTGATGGTGATCCGGGCATCCTTTACCCGCTGTATTACCGCTCTCATAAAAAACTAAGTAAAAGCAAAATCGGGTGCAAGTCCAGTGGAATTGTTAACAATTTTAAAAGCTCCACTTAAAGCGCAGGAATCCAAATGTATTGTTCTCTCTTGAGCTGTCCCCGAAAGGGTTGTCAAACTCGGCCGAGAAGTACTGGAGGATCAGTGAGAGGTCCAGGTTGCTGTTGAGTGACAGATCAAAGGAGGGCCCCAGGTAGAATCCCTTCCACTGAGGATAGCAGATGGCTGCAAAACCACCATTGATGAGCGGTGTAAAGGGATAGGAGAGGCTGGTGAAAAAGGACCACTCGGTAAACCCCAGGTTTTTCACATCCATGTTTCCTGAATAGAATTGCAGGAAATTATAGATGTCCATCTCACCGGCAAAAGCCGAATACAGACCCTCCACCTGGATCCAGAGGGAATTGGAGAAGGTGTAATCGAAGCCAGCCGATACCATCAGGTATCCTGAAGTGTCGGTGAACTGATCCAGGTCCCTGAAATAGCTCATCTCACCACGAAAGGCTGCAGGGCCAAGGTTCCCGCTCCATCCTCCTCCCAGAAAGAGGTCCTCCTCCTGGTAGACGCCGCCCAGCAGCTGAATGTCAAACCCAAGGGTATTGAACCGGAAGTAGCCGGCTGCAGTGATCCGGTCCGCACTGTCGATTTTGGCTGCCAGCTCAATGGCCGAGGCGTTGCCTGTATAGTACTGAATCCTCAGGGCATCGCTTCCCGGGCGCTCGGGGTAATCGACTTCGAAATAGGAGTAGGAGTTAAAGATGTCATTGGGATTCCATACAAAGGTCTGTCCCCAGTTGATCCGTTGACGCCCGGCCTTGATCTCCAGGTTTCCAAAGGAGAACTGAAGCCAGAGGCGATCCACCGCTGAGGTAAGCAGGTATCCTGCACTGTCGCCCAGGTTCCCGTCAGTGACAAAGGAGAGGTCGAGCCAGCCCTGGTCTCCGTCAAGTCCGTCGGCATATCCCGGAAATTTCCGGATGGTGTTCCCCGCTATGACCCTGCTCCGCACCTGGAGGCTTCCTGAGAGCCACGGAGTTGGATACACATGGAGGTTGAGGCGGTTGTGAAGGCTGTTTTCCCAGAGCCACTGATCCGGAATTTGATATACAGTCTGCATATCGGAAAGGTATCCGTCCAGGGTGACTTTGTCCTGTGCCGTTGTACCCGTTGCAACCAGCAGCAGGAGGATCAGGAGAAGAGACAGCTTGTTTTGCATGTTGTGATCAGTTTTTGCGCTGGTCGGAGATCACCTTTCCGTCCTCAATGGTAATTACCCGCCTGGCTTTTTTGACCACCCTTGCATCGTGGGTGGAGAATATGAAGGTAATGCCCTCCTCTTTGTTCAGCTGTTCCATTATATCCAGCAGGGTCTCTGTAGATTTGGAGTCCAGGTTGGCTGTGGGCTCATCGGCCAGTACAAATTTGGGTTTGGAAGCCAGGGCACGGGCCACTGCCACCCGTTGTTGCTGACCGCCCGAGAGTTTGGAAGGCCTGCTGTTCACACGCTCCTCAAGTCCCACGGCCTTTAGCAGCTCAAGAGTGCGTATATCCCGTTCTTTTTTATCCCATTTCTGCAGGCTCATAATAAACTCCACATTCTCTTTGGCGGTCAGCACCGGGATCAGGTTGTAGGACTGGAAGACAAAGCCGATGTTGCGCATGCGGAAATCGATAAGTTTCGATGATTTGAGTGCGGCCAGGTTGGTATGATCCACCAGGATTTTCCCCTCGGTGGGCCTGTCCAGTCCCCCGATCATGTTGAGCAGGGTGGTTTTTCCCGAACCCGAAGGACCCACAATGGCAGCAAATTCACCCTTTTCGAAATCCAGGGAGATATCATTTACAGCGTGCACCTTTACCTCCGAGCTGTTGTATACTTTATGTACATTTTTGATTTCCAGTACTTTCATGATATCCTGTATTTATTGTTTTTAATTTATCTATTACCATATTTCATCACCTCTCACCCTCACCCTCACCCTCACCTCTCACCAATCACTATTCCGTTCTTAATGCTTCGGCAGGATCCAGCTTAAGCGCCTTCAGGGCCGGGTAGATGGCGGAGAGGATCCCTGTGATGATGATCAGGATGGTCACTGTAATAAAGAAGGTCAGTGATATTACCGGATAGATATGGGCTGAAAAACCCATGGCTTCAAATCCCTCTTCATAACTGGCGAAATTGATTCCGTTTGTGGCGGTAAAACTTATAATCAATTTGCTGATGATCATTCCAACCACTCCTCCGGCCATGGATAGGAATACAGACTCCAGCATGATCATATTAAACACCCTTTTTTTATTCATCCCTATGGCGGTAAGCATTCCGAGCTCTTTGGTTCTTTCAAGTACCACCATCAGCATGGTATTTACAATTCCGAAAGCCAGGGCTGCAAGTATGACCATCATAAAGACTGAATAAAACTTCTGAACGATATCTGTCATATAGGCCATGTCGGGCTGGATCTCTTTCCAGTGCATAACCTCCAGGTTGGGCAACTCTTCGGAAAGGGAACCATTCATCTCTTTTGTGGATTCTACCGTTTCAAGCTTGACAATCAGCTGGTGGTATGCTTCAGGGTTCATTCCTGTCAGCCGGGCAAGCGCTTCATTTTCGACCAGGACCTGGCTCTTTTCGAACATGCTGTTCTTGATGTCATAGATACCCGCGATCCTGAATACGGCCCCTGTCTGCCCCTGCTGACTGTCCAGGAAAGTAAGCGTCATTTTTGACCTGTTGCGAAATGACCATGCCTCTTCACTGATCAATGTTCCGAACTCATGCTGTTCTTTCAGGGTAAGAGCGGCTTTCATCCTCTTTTTAAATGTTTTTTCACTCTTGAAGCGATGACCCGTAAAGGTGGAGAGTTTTTCAAGTACACTTTCAGGCACCTCCTTTTCGGCCAGGGCCTCCAGGACTGTTTCATCGATAATGTACCGGATGATATTCAACTCCTTTGCCAGGTCCTGTCCTATATATGCCAGGAGGTGTCTGCTCTTGGTTTCAAAAAAATCACCGGTCCCCGGAATGGTAGTCTCATGGAGGGAGAATACAGTTTTTTCACTTTGCGGATCAATGCCCAGGATCTGAACCCCGGCACTCTTAGATGCTGTATTGGCCATTCCGGTAATGATGGTTCTGGGGGTAACCGCAGCCACACCCGGAGTCTCCCTGACCTTGGAGAGGAGCTGCTCCGGGTTGGGCAGGGTGAGTTGAATATCATAATTGTCACGAAATCCCGGATCGTTGATATGTATATGTGCGATCTCTTTATTGATTACCGCATCCACCCGCTGTTCGATGGCGCCATTCATCATGGCCACCGAAAAGATGCCCCCGAAGATCCCGATGGTCACAGATACGATCACCACCAGGCTGCGGACTCTGTTCCGCCACACATTTTTCCACGCTGTTTTCCAGATCATGTCACAATGGTTTTATGCTCTTAAAGCGTTCACTACTTTCATTCCAAATATCTTCCTTATGGGATAACCAATGGCCACCAGGACCATCAGGGCTACAATAATGACCTGCCAGATATAGTAGAAGTCGATGCCACGGAAAACAATCTTTGGCTCCATTCCGTACTCTTCAAATATCTTGGCCATCTCTCCTTTAAAAACAAGGGGATGATCCACTCCATATAGGATCAGAATGGTTGCCAGAAAGGCCCCTGCAAGAATGCCCAGGAGACCGATAAGCAGCATCTCCAGGGTCATGATGGAGGCCAGTTTTCTTTTCTGCATTCCAATGGCCACCAGCACCCCGAATTCCCGTTTCCGCTCTGCTGTGAGCATCAGTACGGTTCCGAACACCCCGAAGGCGATGACCAGGTAAAGGATCCCGATCATGATCAAGCCGCTTTTTTCATCCGCATCCATCTGGGAAACCATCACCTCGTTCATCTCTCTCCATTCAATGACCCGCTGCTCTTCGGAAACAAGTTCGCTGATTCTGCCCACGGTCTCCTCTATGGCTCTGTCTCCACTCTCCTGAACTGCCACAGCCAGTGAGGTCAGGTTTCCCTGCGCATTGAAGAGATCCTGGCAGATATCCAATGGGAGGTATACAATCTTGTTGTCAATATCGGGAAGGGGAATCTTTACAATGCCCTTGATCTCATATTTACCTGCTGCAGTGGTGGCATGGTATCCCTGGCTGATCAGCACAATGGTATCACCGATTCCCAGCCGGAGGTATTGAGAAAGCTTGTCTCCTACCCAGACCCCCGGTTCGCCCAGGCGAATGGTTCCGTTTTCAAACCGGGTGTAGCGTTCAAGGGCAGGCATCACCTCCCGGGCCTCATTATCGGGGATTCCCAGGTCAAGCTGTAACCTGGATGTATTGGAATAGGCACTATTTTCAAATATGGGCAGGAGCTCTTTTACTTTTTCCGGGATTTCGGGGTCCTGGTAAATCTTTTCGATGGATTGAGGGGTAAGCCTCTGTTTTACCATCTTATCTGAGATACCGGAGAGGTGAATCTCCTTCTCCGGATCCACACCCATTACCAGTACCCCTTTGGTTTGCGGACCATTGGAAGCCAGGGCAAAAGATTCGAATCGCGGTATGGTTGCAACCACATTCTCATCTTCGAGGATTTCTGCATTCAGTTGGGGATCAAAGGAAAAGGTATTATCTACAATCTTTTCATTCCAGAAATCCTTATGCTGCACCTGGATATACCCTGTGTAGGATTCAATGGCATTTCTGTACATATGGCCATAAGAGCCCAGTTGAAGCGATCTGAACAGGAGGGCAAAAAACACTGCAAAAAGAATCGAAGCCGAGGTGATCATGGTCCGGCGGCGGTTCCTCCACAGGTTCCTCCATGCTATTTTTAAATTGTTCATGATAACTTAGTTATGTAGTGTTATCTAACGTACACGTTTCATATTTTGCTGGGAGAAATATCCCTCTTTTATGGGTGTATTGAACTGGATCTCCCTGATCTCGACAATGGTCATGTTTCCCTCCTCCTCTGCAGGGATCAGCTCAAGCCGGGTGGGGATCAGTCGTCCATCCATGGTTTTGACCTCCCTCCCAAGTTCGGTCCGGACCAGGTAGCCATCCTCATCATAGAGCTCCGACTTCAAAAAGAGGAAGTCCCTCTTATCGATCCACCTGATCTGGTGCCCCCAGATCACGGCTGCATCCTCTTTGGCCACCATCATAATTTTATAGCAAAGGCGGCCCTCGATGGTCTCCTCTCCGACGATCTCATGGTCGTAATCATTGACCACCGACGACTCCCTGAGTATGTCGTCATTGGTGTAATCTGATCCCATCCAGCCCTGCGACATCATCGATGGAGGGAGTTTGATCAGGCGACTGATGGTTGGGTTCCAGTTCCACATCTCGTTTGCCCGCTTCAGGAAGGATTGTCCCTTGTCCCTTGCCGGGGCGGTGATCAGGGTCAGTGAATACTCCCTGCCGCTACTCCAGCTTTTAAATTCAACGGTGCGTTCCCAGGTGGGCCTGACGATGGTCATGGCCATCAGGCTGATGCTGGTCTTCTCGCCATTAAAACGCTGGTCGGCGGTACGTATGATCTCTTTGGGAGTGAGCTCCTGTGACAGGCTCAGTAAAGGTGATCCCATCATAACAAGGAGAAGTATAACTGCAGGTTTTGTTTTTATTTGTTTCATGGTATGCTGGTTTTATCTGTTGTATACAATGCTATTTGTACATATCAATGATCCTGTTCTCAAACTTCTCCATCAGTTCGACCGGAAACTCAACAGCCGGATAGGCGTAGATAAGCAGTACCCCGAATCCCTCAATGAGTGCAGAAAGGGTTACCACCTCCAGGTATGGGTCTTCATATCCCCGCTTCTCAAAATAGGCATACAACATGGCCATAAATTGCTGGATCGAATGGACGACGGGCTTGTCCTGAAAATGCTCTTTTACCCTGGGTTGCATGATCACACTGATAAAGAGGATCCAGTACTCCTGCCGCTCGCGCATGGCAGAAAAGACCTTTCTGATGAATTCGACCAGCTCCTCTGACTCCAGAACCCCGTCATGATCAGGGTCGAACAGATCCATGATCTCATTCATTCCATGCCCGATGATTGCTGCAAGCAGTGCCTCTTTACTATCAAAATAGTTATACATCAGCCCTTTGGAGATGCCAGCCTCTCTGGCAAGCATGGAGATGGAGCAGTGGTTGTATCCCTCCAGGGCGAAGAGCTTCAGGGCAGTTTCCATGATCTGCAGCCGGCGTGTTTCACGCATCTCTTCGAACTGTTTCTGTGTACGCGGCGACATAATTAATGACTGAACGTTTAGTCAAAGATAAATCATTTGGAATATGAAAGTCAAGTTTTTCTTCACTTTTTTTCTTAATCGCTGTAACTTTCACGGATCCCCATCGTCTTATAGTCACAATTATTAAGGGCCGGATAGCGTTGGAACTGAATTTATGACGGTAGAAGATTACAACAGGGCAGTGGATGCATATGCCGATAATCTCTACAGGTTTGTATTAAAAAACCTGAAGGATACCGATATGTCCAGCGATATTGTACAGGACACTTTTGAAAAACTGTGGATCAGGATCGAAGATGTTTCAGCGCTGAAGGTGAAGAGCTACCTCTTTACCTCTGCTTATCATACCATGATCGACTACATCAGGAGAGAGAGAAGGATGACAGATATAGATCCGGCAGATGTGATGGAGCCATCTGCCTCACAGCACTATTCCGACCTGGGTGAAGTGCTCGAGAAAGCGGTGGGAAATCTGCCGGAAGACCAGAGGGCGGTGGTGATGCTCAGGGATTACGAGGGATACTCCTACAGGGAGATTGCAGAGATCACCGGGTTGACGGAGGCGCAGGTAAAGGTCTACATCTACAGGGCCAGGGTATACTTGAAGCGCTATATTGGAAGCATGGAACAGGTCATATAACAGAAGGATGGATATCAACAGAGATAATTACGAAGCTTACCTGCTTGACCTGATGGAGGGCAGGTTATCCGCCGCAGAGTCCGGGCAGGTTCGTGATTTCCTGTTGTTAAATCCCGACTGTGCCGAGGGGTGGGATGAAGGAGAACCCTGGATGCTCGATGCCGGAGTGGTACACCATCCGCAAAAGGAGCAGCTGAAAAAGGATTGGCCCCGAATCCTCTCCACACCCGATGAATCAAATTTCGATGTTTTTTCCATAGCCAGGATGGAGGGCGACCTGACTCCTCAGCAGGAGGCAAAGCACGATCTTCTGCTGGCCGGTGATGATGAGAAGCGGCAGGAGTGGGGGGTATGGCAAATGACAAGGCTTACAGGCGGAAAAACAGAATTTAAAGGAAAAGATCAGTTAAAAAGGCATAAAAGAAACAATATCAGGGTGATATGGATTGGCATTGGATCTGTTGCAGCCGCTGTTACCATCTGGTTTGCCCTGGTCAGGACCGGGCCGTTAACGGAGCTTCCGGTACCTGCCGAAACAGCTGAGGTATTGGAACCCATAGTGAATGCCGAAGAAGAGATGATCGCTGTAGCGGAACCTTCAGTCA